>JBKPLM010000040.1:0-16665 GCA_046731655.1 Verrucomicrobiota bacterium
CAGCTTTTGATCCCCGGCAACACCTTCCACACTGCGCGCGTCATCGGAGATCGCCGCTGGTTCCTCGGCGCGAGCACCGAATGGCCAGGCGTAGAACGAGTTGACGTAGAAATCGGTGACGTCGAAGCGCTCGCAGCAAGATATCCAGACGTGGCGGACGATCTGCGGGCTTTCCAGAAAGGTAGCGGCGATTGACCTCGCTCGCCCTTAGGCGAATTTGATATCGCCGTGGCAAAAAGAAAAAGCGCAGGTCGATTGACACTGCTCGGCAAGAGCGAAGCAAAACTGCCGGCATCCCCGTCAAAAGCGCGCCTCGAAACGTTTCCGAATCCCGCGCCTCGTCGGTATTACCGGATTCATTTCGAAACGGACGATTTCACTTCAGTTTGTCCAATCACAGGCCAACCAGATTTCGCCAGGATCGATATCGATTACGTGCCAGATCGCCTCTGCGTCGAGAGTAAGTCGCTCAAGTTTTATCTGGCTTCGTATCGGAATGAGCGCGCCTTCAATGAAGCCGTAACGAACCGTATTCTAGACGATTTCGTAAAAGCATGCGCGCCGCGCGAGGCGATCGTTACCGCGCAATTTTCGGCCCGCGGCGGAATCGCTCTCACAGTTCGTGTCGAGTACCTGGACAAAGGAAAAATCAGCCGCGATGGCCGATGAGACTGGTAGGGCGCGACCGGTCCGAGCCGCACTGGCATTTGGCGTGCCGACGAACGGATCCACGGCTTCGCCAAACCTAGCGCTATCGAACGAATAAATGAAACGTGCAGTGGTTTTGCTCAGCGGCGGGATTGATTCGACAACAACCCTGGCAATTGCAATCGCCGAAGGATACGAAGCCTACGCACTCTCATTCGAGTATGGCCAACGCCACCAGATCGAAATGGAAGCCGCTCAGCGTGTTGCTGACTCGTTAGGCGCAAAAGGCCATCGCGTGGCAAAGATCGACCTGCGCGTCTTTGGCGGTTCGGCGCTCACTGGTGACGTTGATGTGCCAAAGAAGAGGTCGGAGACAGAAATCGCGCATGGGATTCCGGTCTCATACGTCCCTGCGCGCAACACCATCTTTCTGGCTTACGCGCTTGCGTGGGCAGAAGTAATTCCGGCCAATGACATTTTTCTCGGCGTAAACGCGATCGATTACAGCGGCTATCCCGATTGCCGACCGGAATTCATCGAAGCGTTTGAGACCCTGGCCAATCTGGGGACAAAAGCCGGGATCGAAGGCCGACGTTTTCGCATTCGCACGCCGCTGATCAAATTTTCGAAAGCCGACATCATTCGCAAAGCGACTGAGCTCGGTGTCGATCTTTCTCTCACGCACAGTTGTTACGATCCATCGGCGGAAGGTCTCGCCTGCGGCGAATGCGACTCCTGTCTCTTGCGGCTCAAAGGCTTTCGGGAAGCCGGAATCAAGGATCCGATTCGTTACGCTAAAAAATGAAGGGACCCTTCAGCATTTTCGAACTCTCGAAAAACGAACAGCGCGTCGTCCTGATCGTGATGTTTGTTTTGTTGGCGGTCGCGTTCCTCGGATATCAACGCCGCGTTCATCAGCGTCCGGTTCACCTAACATCAGCGACTGAACTAAAACCGTCTCCGAGCCCTGTGGAAACTGACCATGATCAGTAGTTTTAGTCTTCGCTCAAGCTCGGACCGGGCGTACTTGGGTAACGCAGCGACCCATACAAGGTAAAGCAGGAGGACGATATCTGGTGGATATCTGGAACGCTAAAGGAGAACGAATTCGGCTTCGCTTTTAACATCGCGATCTCAAAGCAGACAGGGGCCGTTTTGCACTTGGAGCATTAGCGATAAGGCGCGGGAGAGAAGGAGCAATGGGCGTTCGATCTGAACATTTGGCGTTTATTCCTCATTTAAGCCCGGAATTCGTCCGTAGCCGACAAACATTGGACTGATCTTGGCGTCGCCGCTGTTGGGTGGCGGCGGCATTTTGAAATCGAAAACGCTAACGCCCCAACGTTGTTTGCCATCGTATGTGCGACCGTCGCTCGACCCGACCATGACTCGTTTGTTTGTTCGTTTTTCGCGACCGAGGTAAATCATCGTATGTGTAATTGGCGGGTCGCGATCGATGTTATAAGTGCCGCGCCAAAAGAGCAGATCGCCCGGTTTAAGCGCGTCGAGTTCAAACGAGTCTTCCTTGCGGCTCAAGACCGCATCGAAATTTCCTGCTTTACGCACCCAGACATATTGCTGACTCGAATCGCGTGGGACATCTTTGAACCCGTTTTCGGTCAGAAGATAATAAATGAACCCTGAGCAATCCATACCGCCGTTTGCGGGATCGGCTGAACCATACGTATAGCCGAGATTTTGCTTTGTTAGCTCGAGTCCGGCGTCGAGGATTTGGCGTATTCTTGCAGGATAACTTTCATAGCCTGCAATCTCTTCCGCCGAAAGAGTTACGTTCGGCGCGCCTTTCTTTTGGGGAGGCGGCGAGCGTGAAGGGATTGGAGTTTCAGTTGGACTTGGGACCGGGCTTTCTTCGGGAGTTGCTGTTGGCGTGGGAGAGCCCCTTTTACGCTTTGATTTTGTCTTCGGTGTGGCGGTCGGAGATGGAGTCGGCGAAGTCTTCTTGTGTCTTGGCGATGGGCTGGGCTCCGGCTTCTTCGTTGAGGGTTTCTTATGTTTTCGCGGGGCTGGAGTTGGTGTGGCGAAAATCTTCTTAATCTTTGTGCTTAACGACTGTTCAGCCGTGCTCGGCGTAACGATCACACCAAAAGAGATCGCGGCGAGTAGCAGGATCCGCAGGATTATTTTAGTCGCGGGAAACAATCAGTGAGCGAGCTCCTGAAGAATTGCTTTGTTGAGGCGAATCCCGCCCTCGAAATTTTCGAGCGGAAAATTTTCGTTAGGCGAGTGTGCGCGGCAATCGGGCAGCGCGAGTCCCAGCAGCAGGGTCTCGATGCCTAGAATACCGCGGAATTGTGAAACTATGGGAATACTGCCGCCTTCACGGATCAGGGCGGGGTCGTGGTTGAACGCCTTGCGCAATGCACGTTGCGCCGCTTCGCCGATTGCCGAATGCGGATCGGTGAGATACCACGGGCCGCTGTGGCCGTCGGTGATTTCCATTGTTACGCCTTTTGGCAGGTTCTTTCGTAAGTGTTCCCTTGCCAGTTTCAGGATCTCATCGCCTTCCTGTTCCGGGACGAGACGGAACGTCAGTTTCGCCATCGCTTGGCTGGCAATCACGGTCTTTGTCCCTTGCCCTTGGTAACCTCCACCAATCCCGTTGATCTCGGTTGTTGGTCGCGCCCAGATGCGCTCCACCGAATTGTAGCCGGCTTCGCCGAAAAGTTCAGGCACGCCGGTTTCCTCACGAATCAGTTTGTCGCCATCGACCGGAAGTTTGCGCCACGCGTCGCGTTCCCAATCCTCCAGTGGTTTCACGCGATCATAGAACCCAGCGATTGCCACGCGCCCTTCGCGATCATGAAGCGTGGCGAGCAATTGCGCCAGCGCCGTGATTGGATTTTGGACCGCGCCTCCAAAAACGCCGGAGTGCAAGTCCATCTTCGGCCCGATCATTTTAATCTCGAGAGCGGTCACCCCACGCAACCCGTAGCTCAGCGTTGGCATACCGCGCGCGATCATTCCAGTGTCGGACACGACTGCCACATCACACTTTAGTGCGTCGCGATTCTGACTGAGAAAAGGGCCGAGGTGTCCGCTGCCGATTTCTTCTTCACCTTCGATCACGAGATGCAAGTTCACAGGCAGATCATGATCCTGCTCCATCGTTTCCTGAATACCCAGTATGTGCGCAAGAATTTGCCCTTTGTTGTCTGTTGCGCCGCGAGCAAAGACGTATCCGTTTCTGAGGACCGGCTCGAACGGTGGCGAATCCCATAAGTCCAGAGGGTCGGGCGGCTGCACATCGTAATGTCCGTAGATCAAAACAGTGCGGCGGCCAGCCTGATGGTTGTTGTGCGCCCAGACGATGGGGTGCCCGCGCGTGGGAACTAATTGTGTCTCCAAGCCGATGTTCGTGAGCTTTTTCACAAGCCATCGTGCGCAGTCCTCCAGTTTTTCTTTGTACTGGTCATCGGTCGAAACACTGGGAAACCGAAGGAACGAATAATACTCCTCAAGATAATTATCGCGCATGGCCACAAGCTAATCGGTTTTCGCTGTTTGCCTACGATTTCCACGGAGTTCGACGCGGATCAGATACAAAATCGAAGCTACCGCGAGCACAATTCCCGTTACGACAAACTCGCGAGATGTGGCGTGCTTGAGAATCCAAAAGATGGCGACGATCGCCAGCGCAGGCACAATTTTCATTCCAGGGAAGTTGAAGGGCTGAGCGCCCTCGGCTCGCACATCGCGTTGCACAAGAACCCAGCAGCTGGCGCAACAAAGCAGATACATTAACAACACCGCAACATTCGAAAGCACGGCCAGCTTCTCAAACGTCCCACTAATTGACAGCGCAAAGGCCAATATCGCGTAGGTAATGATCGCAACGTCGGGTGATCGATAGCGCGCATGAACGTGCGCGAAAAACTGGGGCAACGCTCCGTCGCGGCCGAACGCAAAGATCAGCCGCGGTGAACTCAGGATGTCGCTCGTCACAAATCCAAACGCGGATATAGTCGCTCCAGCCAGAAGGATTGTGCGGCCGATATTCCCCAGAAATTTTGCGGCCGATTCGGCCAGTGGCGCGTCAGGATGATTAGCAAGATCGGCGCCCAGTGTTCCCTGCCCCACGATTTGGATCAGAATGTAAATGACCGTCGTGATGACGAGTGCGAGGTACGCGGAGCGCGGAACCGTCCGCGCCGGATTCTTTACTTCGCCGCTGGGAATTAGCGCCACCTCGATTCCGACAAAGGCGAAAATCAACAGGATAACGGCATCGCCCAACGACTTGCTGCCGGGCCAACCGCCCCAGGCAAGGTTCGGCGGGTACACAAAAAAAATTCCGACGCAAATGAACAGCAAGAGAGGAAGGAGTTTTGCCACCGTGATCACGGTGACCGCCCCCGCACCTTCGCGCACACCCCGGATGTTGATTAGAACAAGCGAACCATAAACGGCGAGCATGACGATGATGCGCATCACGGGGCTGCCGAGAAATGGAACGACAAGCGCGACTGAGTTCGCAAGAACGTTCACGACGCCAGCAACCGCGCCGAGCGCGGTTAGAAAATAAAGCATGCCAGCGAGGAATCCGACGTAACGACCAAACGCGACTTCCACATACGCGTAAAGGCCGCCCGTCAGCGATACCCGGCTGCCTGCAATTGCGAAACAAGTGACGAACAACACCATCGCGATGGCACAACAAACAAACGCCAGTGGCGCAGCGGGTCCCAGTCCTCGCGCAACCGCGGCCGGAATCACGAAAATGCCCGCACCAATCGTCGAGCTGACAATGTTGGCCGTTAAAGCGGGAATTCCGATGCCGCGAACCAGCTGGTGATCGACGCGCTCCGCTTGTTGGATCGACAACGTCGATTCATCCGCCATTGGTGCATCCTGCGTGATTCAGTTGTCCAAAGCAAGAGTGCGAGCTAAGCTTCGCGACCAAGGGGTCGTATTTTTCGAATGGCGGGTAATCGTAGCGCGACAGGTGTGAAGGGACGCCTCTCCCTAGCGAGGGAGAGGAGGAGGGTGAGGGTCGACTCCGCGACGTCGCTTCTTGTCCCAACCCCTCACCTTCATCCTCTCCCCTTATCCGAAGGGGAGAGGCACGAACGCGCGCAAGGGTGTACAACCAGTTGGACGTTGCGCCGGCAAACAACAAGACCCGAAAACCCCAACATCGTGTGGCCGACCTGGCTTAAAACCACTTCAAATTGTGTGTTTTTCGCTTGTCACCCTCCCACGCCTGCTGTATTGACCTCGTGAGGCCCGAGGTTTGGCCTATCATGCATTTACAATCGCTCGAGCTGCTCGGTTTTAAGTCGTTCGCCGACAAGACCGTTCTCAATTTTCACGAAGGCGTCACTGCGATTGTTGGGCCGAACGGTTGCGGAAAATCGAATGTCCTCGATGCCGTTCGCTGGGTACTCGGCGAGCAATCTGCAAAATCTTTGCGCGGCGATGAGATGGCTGATGTGATCTTCAATGGCAGTGAGATGCGCAAGCCCGTTGGATTCGCCGAGGTCTCTCTGACGTTCACCGATTGCGCGGAAGAACTCGGCATCGACTGGCACGATGTTCGCGTAACACGTCGGGTCTATCGCGATGGCAACTCCGAGTACCTGCTGAACAAGACCTTGTGTCGGCTACGCGATATTCAAGGTTTGTTCGCCGACACCGGTATCGCGCGCTCTGCGTATTCAATGATGGAACAGGGCAAGATCGATATGATCCTGAGTTCGCGTCCTGAAGATCGCCGCGCGGTGTTTGAGGAAGCAGCCGGAGTCACAAAATACAAGACCCAGAAACGCGAGGCGCTGCGCAAGCTGGAAGCGACCGAGGCAAATCTCCTGCGCATTGGCGACATCATTAAGGAAGTAAAACGTCAAATCGGTTCGTTGCAGCGGCAGGCGGGCAAAGCACGTCGTTACCAGGCATTGCATGACGATCTTCGCGTGCTTGACACCCATCATTCGCGCAAGCAACTCGAGCTGCTTGAACCTGAGCTCGCCCATTGCCAGGCTGAGATTGCACGCCTTGGCGAATCAGAAGACGCCACTCGCGCCAGAATCGACGCAGGAGAAAACGACTTGGCCGAGCAGCGTCGCGCGTTGGAAGAAATCGATGCCCAAATTGCGGGCAGCCGGAGTGAACTCCAGCGTCTTGAGAGCGAAATTAACGCGCATCGAAATCGAATCCAATTCAATCGGCAGCGGGCCGATGAATTGAACGAACTGATTGAGCGTTCCCGAAACGATATTGCAGCTGCCGAAACTAAGCGCGCACAGCAAAGCAAAGAAATTCAAGCGGCGAATGCCCTGATTGAAAAAACGAGTCAGGCTCTGCAGGCCAAAGAAGCGGAGCTAAATAACCTTACCGAACGACTCTCGAACCTTCGCACGGAGCGAAGCGAGCATGAAACGAAACTGGAGACGCTGCAAAAAGCTGCGGCAGAAATCAAGAGCCGAATCGCCGGCCTGGAGGAGGAGATTTCCGGACTTAAGATTCGCCGTGAGGCAACAGAGGAAAATCGGCGCGGTTTAGATACCGCGATTTCGAACATCGAGACCGCCCGCACCCAAATCCAGGACGAGATCACCGCTGCACGCGCTACGGCCGAGAACCGCCAGAGCAAACTCGATCACTGTCGAGCCGCTGTTCAGACTGGTGACGAGAAGATGCGACAGCATAAACAAGTTGTCGCAAGCATGGAAAAAGAGCTCGTCACCATCGAGCGCGGGCAGGCAGAAAAAGAATCGCGGCTTGAAATTCTTCGTCAGCTTAACGAGGAAGGCGAAGGTCTTGGGCAAGGTTCGCAAGCCGTGCTCAAGGGCCTGCATGATCAGTCGCGAATCAAGCCTGCGCTGGCAGGCGCTCTGGTTGCAAATCTCGACGTGGAGAAAAATTTCATTCCCGCGATTGAAGCTGCGCTGGGCCGAAATTTGCAGGCTATTGTGCTAACAGACGGCCAATTGGCGCCCGAAATTATTGCGGCGCTCAAGGAGAAGAAACTCGGCCAGGCGGCGTTGGTTATTCCACAACTCGGCAATGGCACAACAAAAGAGCGAGAAAAGCGCGCTCCTGAGAAATCGCTCGGGTGGGCGATCGATAAAGTGAAAGCACCGGAGCCGCTTGCATCGCTCGTTGCACAATTACTTCACAACGTCGCAATCTTTGAGGATCTCGATGACGCCCTGACTGCCAAGAAAGGGCACAGCGAAATCGCAGCTGCGACGCTGGGTGGCGAGTTGATCTCGACCGAGGGAGTTGTGTTCGGTGGGAGCCGGGAAACATCGGCGGATTCGCTACTCGAACGCAAAGCGCGAATGTCGGCCCTGGACAGAGAATGTTCCGAGATCCGTATGCAACGCGACGCTCTGCATGAAAAATGCAACCACGCCAGAGCGGCACTGGAAAAAGCCAGCAGCGAGCTGGAAGAAACCCGTCGAGATCACGCAACCGCGGAACGTGAAAAGTCCGATTGCGATAATCGAATTCTTTTTCTCACGCGAGAACTGCAGGAAGGCGAACAAAAGCAGACCCAGGTTCGCTCTGAGCAAACCACGTTGGCCCGACAAATCCAAGCAGCAGACGAACGCATCGCCAAACTGGAAGACGAATTGGCCGGAGAACAGGCGACTTTGGAAGCGAACCGAGGCGAGCAGGAGGCACTGCAGACCGCGCAGGATGACTTCGCGAAGCGCGAAAACGAGGCAATGGAGCAGCTGACCGAATTGCGTCTCACCGTCGCTACCGAGCGACAGCGTTGCGAACATCTTGTCGCCCAGCGCCAGCCGATGAGCACTCGTGACGCGGAACTTGCAGAGGCGATCGCGGCGCGCCAGGCTGAGATCACCAACTTCGAGAAGCGGCTAACCACGCAGGCAGAAGAATCGCGAACGGCCGAATCCGCCATCGAGAAACAAACCGGGCAACGTGCAGATCTTGAGGAGGCGCTCGCCGCGCTCACGGAACAGCGCCGGGAACGCTCCACAACAATGAACGAAGCGGAGTCGAATCTGCGGACCATTCGAAACTCGTTGAATGACCTGCGTGACTCGCGGTCTAAAGAACAAGTGCGCCAGGCGGAGCTGCAGTTAAGAATCGATAATCTCACCGAACGCGTTTCACGCCGGTATCAAATCAATTTGCGCGAATTTAGCCGGGACCAGTTTGCGTTTGAAAAAACTCTGCGAGCGCAACTGAAGCGTAATGACAAAGTGGAGGGCGAAGCTCCTCGGACGCCGAGCTCACCGGAGCTCGCCCCTCCAGATGTCGACAAGTTGATTAATGACCTTCGAACGCAACTCGATAACATGGGTCCGGTTAACCTGGACGCTGTTCACGAGTACGACGAACTGGAAGAGCGATACAAGTTTCTCGATGCGCAAAACAATGACCTTACCAATTCGCGTCGCGAATTGCTCGATGTGATTGCGCAGATCAACTCGACTACAAGGAAGTTATTTAGCGAGACCTTTGCTCAGGTACGCATCAACTTCCGTGAAATGTTCGAAGAGCTGTTCGGCGGCGGACGCGCAGACCTGTGCTTGCTCGATGAAAATGATCCGCTCAATTGCGGAATCGAGATCAGCGCAAAGCCGCCGGGAAAACAGTTACAAAGCGTTTCCCTGCTTAGCGGAGGCGAGCGCTCGATGGTCGCGGTTGCGTTGCTCTTTGCATTTTACATGGTGCGGCCGAGTCCGTTCTGCATCCTCGATGAAGTGGATGCGGCCATGGACGAAGGCAACATCAACCGGTTTATCCGCATGCTGGACCGGTTCATAAAACAGAGTCAGTTCATCATCATCACGCACAACAAACGCACCATCGCCAAGGCCGACGTACTGTACGGCGTCACGATGGAGGAGCGCGGAGTGAGCAAGCTCGTGGGGATGAAATTGACCGCGCCACACCAAGTCTCCACCGAAACGGTTGCGAGCGCAGAACAGAGGCCTAGACAACAACGTCTCGCGCTCGCGACGCGATAATTTTCCATCTGGGGAGGCAGGCTGCTCGCTTGGAGTTATCGGCAGCTTGTCCTCCCTGGAGGGCGAATAACGGTGCTATAAAATTTTTTTGCGCGGGCGGCCCGATCTCGCGTAAAATTGTGGGATGCTTCAGACGGCGCAGCGCCAATCAAAAACCAAAAAGCCAAAGCCCGCGCCGCCGCACGAGCGCTTTCTCGAAGCGTTTCGTTGGATGCTGCTGGCGCGCACGCTGGAGGAAAAACTCGTTAGTCTCTATCGCGGCGGGTTGATCACAGGCGGCGTTTATATCGGCAAGGGACAGGAGGCGGTCAGCGTGGCGTGTGGTCTGTTCCTGCAAAAAGGCGACATCTTCGCGCCGTTGATTCGAGATCAGGCAGGACGATCGGCTTTCGGCGAACCGCTGTTGGATGTCACACGCACTTATCTAGGCTCGCGCCTTGGCCCAATGCGTGGACGCGATGGCAACATCCATCGGGGCCGACCACAGGACAACCAACTCGCCATGGTTAGCCATCTCGGCGCGATGATTTCGGTCACTGTCGGCGCGTTAATGGCCAAACGATTTAGGCAGGAGAAAGGCTTCATCGGCCTGGCGTGCATCGGCGAAGGCGGGATGCAAGCCGGTGCGTTTCACGAGGGAATGAATATTGCCGCGGTGGAACAGGTGCCGTTGGTGATAGTCGCCACAAATAATCATTATGCCTATTCCACGCCGAACGACCGCGAGTTCGCGTGCCATGATCTCGTCGATCGCGCGATCGGTTATGGGTTTGAAGGCTACAGTCTTGATGGAACGGATCTGAGCGCATGCCTCGAGGTAATCGGCGGCGCGGTCAAACGTGCGCGCGCTGGACGTCCACCGCAGTTGGTCGTCGCCTCGGTGCTGCGGCTTTCCGGCCACGGCGAACACGACGATGCCAGTTATGTGACGGAGGACATTAAGCAAGAACCATTTGCGCGCGATTGCTTGAAAGTCGCAGAGCAAACGATCGGTGATTTGAATCTGATCGATGCCAAGACGCTAACGGAGTGGCGCAAAGAGGCAGCCACGAAAGTGGATGAAGCAATCGCTACTGCACAAAAGGAAGCTGCTCCCGAAGGCGACAAAGAAGATTGGTGCGCTTTATCGACACGCAGTCTGCTCGACCAGGTGGAAGACAATTGAACCAACATGTGGAACCGGCGTGATCATTCGTTAAATCGCTACGGCGTTACATCAGGTTTCCGATTCAACGGTTTAACGATTCAACGATTAAACGAAGCGAAGCCATGAGCATCACCTATCTCGAAGCGATTCGCGAGGCGCAGGCGAAGCTGCTCCGTGACGACGAACGCGTGTTTATCTATGGCCAGGACGTCGGTGGCACGTTTGGCGGCGCTTTCAAAGCAACAAAAGGTCTTGCTAAAGAATTCCCCGGGCGCGTACTGAACGCGCCGATTAGCGAAGACGCAATCGTGGGAACCGCGATTGGGGCGGCGATCGAGGGAATGCGACCGATTGTCGAAATGCAGTTCGCCGATTTCTCCAGTATCGCGCTCAACCAAATCCTAAACAACGCCGGCACGCATTACTGGCGGACAAATGTGCCAGTCCCCATCACAGTTCGGCTGCCTTCCGGTGGCACAAAAGGAAGCGGGCCATTTCACAGTCAATCGATGGAATCAATTTATGCGCATTATCCCGGGCTCATTGTGATGACGCCTGCGACGGTAGAAGACGCTTACACCATGCTCATTGAAGCGGTGGCCATCGATGATCCAGTTGTCTACTGCGAGCACAAGTATCTCTATTATCATCTCAAGGCAGATAAGCTCCCGCCCGAGGGCCTGCCCACAGGCAGGGCACGCATCGCCCGAGAAGGGCGCGACCTAACCATTGTGAGTTATAGCGCAATGGTGCACGAATCACTCGCAGTCGGCGAGCAACTGGCTCGCGAAGGTTTTGAAGTTGAAGTTGTAGATCTTCGTTCGGTTAAGCCACTCGATACCGATACAGTTCTCGCTTCGGTCGCGCGCACGGGCCGGCTGTTGTGTGTGGGAGAATCGTTCCCATGGGGCGGCGTGACAGCCGAGGTGATTGCGCGAGTTGCGGCCGAAGGTTTTCATTTGTTGGATGCCGCGCCTCAGCGTCTCAACGCGAAAGACACGCCGATCCCTTATCACCCAAATCTTTGGTCGGCTCATCGACCCAACGCAAAAGAGATTGCGCGAAAGGCTCGCGCGCTGCTTCGAGAATAGAAATTTATGCCGCAAGTCCCAATCATCATGCCCCAGCTAGGCGAATCGATCGCCGAAGCCACAATAGTCGATATTAAGGTGAAGGCGGGGGATGACGTCGCGGATGATCAGGAAATCATCGACGTCGAGACCCAAAAAGCGGTGATGGGCGTGACGACGCCGTGCAAAGGCAAGATTGCCCAAATCACTGTACAATTGAAAGAGACTTACCCGGTTGGCGCAGTCCTTGGCTATGTGGAAGCGAGCGAAACCGACGCCGCGAGATTTGCAAAACAAGCGCCATCGCCACCGCAGCGCGAAGTCGCGGAGGAAATTCCTGCGCGTGCTGACCAGGAAATCGCCCCAGCACGCGAAAAGAAAATCGCGGCGCGTGACGGCGACGGCGCAGGGGCTGGCGGATTGCCTGTTCCAGTCGCGGCGAAAGGCGCAACGTTCATGTCCCCGCGTGTCCGCGCGCGGATGGCCGAGCTGCAGCTAACAACGGCCGATTTCGCAGCGATCATGGGCACTGGCGCGGGTAATCGTGTCACCATTAAAGATCTGGAAAATTTCCTGCAGAAAATCGAGAACCAAACGGCGCATGAAGCTTCTGCTATTCGCGCAGGTGTGGCCGACGCGATGCGGCGAAGTTGGACACGGCCGCTTTCAACCATTGGTTCGCCGGTGAACCTCGATCCCGTGCTGCAGGATCGACAGTCGCGCGATCCCAAACCTGGCCCTGGCCTGTACGCACTGCGGGCGCTGGCGCTGGCTCTGGCAGAAACTCCAGACGCAGCGGCGAAATTAATTGGCAATCGCGTTATCCAATCAAACTCCATCGATGTTGGCATCGCGGTTGAAGCCGAGGATGGAATCATGGTGCCGGTCATTCGGACGGCCGACAAAACTTCCCTTGCCGATCTCTCGACGAAATATAAGGAACTCGTCGATCTCGCCCGACAACGACGTATTTCGCCCGACATGCAAGCCGGTGGCATCGCGACCGTTTCGAACTTCGGGACTTTTGGAATGGAATGGGGCACACCAATCCCATTGCCGGACCAGACATTACTGCTTGGTCTCGGAGCGGGGAAAAAAGTTCCCTGGTGGGATGAAAAGAAAAAAGAATTTATTCCCAGGACCGAGGCCCAACTCACGCTGAGCTTCGATCATCGCAGTATTGACGGCGGCGGCGCAGGCCGCTTGCTAAAACGGGTGATCGAGCTGCTGGAGGCTCCCAAACAACTGTGATGCTCTTCCGCATCATTCAGGATGCCTCCTCGATCGCGGTGAGATAACACGGTGCTCTTCTCCAGAATCTTTGAACCCGGCAATTTCTTACATCATTGCTTCTGTTCAGCGCAGCGGAACGCATTTGCTTTGCAGCATCCTTCGAAGCACTGGCGTAGCCGGGTCGACGGAGGAGCACTTTTTGTCGAAGCCCGGAGAAACCTGGGAAAAACGTTGGGGCACGCCATCGCGCCTCGCCTATGTGCAACACGTTTTACGGCAAAAAACCGCAGCCGATGGAATCTTCGGCATCGTCGTGATGTGGAGTTATTTCGAACGAATGCTCCAGATGTTGCAGGAAATTCCCGCATACAAAAATCTCAACGGAGCGCAACTTCTCGCGGCTGTTTTCAACAAGCCGAAATACATCTGGGTGCGCCGCCGGAACCATGTCGAACAGGCGGTTTCCTGGACCATAGCATGCCAAACAGGTGTCTGGACTCAAAAAGCGGAGGAGAAATTGCAATCGCGCGCCGTACCGAAGTTCGATTTCAAAGTGATAGACGAATGGTGCAACCGGATCGCAGCGCACGACGAATGCTGGGCGAATTTTTTTCGTGAAAATCAAATTGAGCCTCTGGTTCTCTTTTACGAAGACGTCGTTGCGTCTCACCGCGCCGCTGCGGAACGCGTTCTAGAATTTCTCGGAGTGCCATTTCCGCCGGGCTTGGAAATCCCACCCCCAGCCGTTGAGAAACAAGCCACTCGAATCTCCGAAGAATGGTCAGCACGCTACCTCAAGCTAAAAAGAGCGAAGACAGGGAGGCTTGCGCGTATCATCCGGCGCATGCGAGTTTAAAAATTCATCGCGATGCTGCGTCGCAATCCGCGCACGGTGGCAACAAAAAGTCAGTTGTTCGCTCTGCGACTTAAGGTGAATGCTAGCAGTATTACCAGAACGCAAGCGGCCGCGGTTGCACTTCCCAAAATCAACCAAGCTGGTCGATAAATGAGGGCAAGTCGTCCATGAGCGGCAGCTGGCACTTCGACAATTGGAAATAATCCGCGATAAGACGTGACGGCGAGTTTTCGATTGTCCAAGCGCGCTTCGTATCCGCGAAAATATGGACGCGAAAAAGTGAGCAGGGCAGGATGATCGCCGTTGGGAACATCAACGTCTGCTTCCACTCGATTTCGCGAATTATTGATTCGCGAAACAGTCGCTATAGCAAATTGCTCTCCAGGCCGCGAATCAATGGAAGTTATCGAACGCACTCGGGCAAATGGAGCACCGTGCCGATGAAACACGCTACCTTCATCAGTTCTAAGAACCTGTTCCCATTCGAAAGCTGGCTGAGGCGTGATATCCAATTCTCTGGCGACAACAATTCCGTCGACGCCCAACAAAGCTAGTTCGCCATCCTTACCGGCCTGGTTACTGAGCAAATAACTTCCAACGCCGGGATTAATTTCACCGTGAATTGAGGTCGCGAATTCCCGGGCTACACCAGCCGGCCGAATCGGGCTGTAGCCATTGATAAAATGCAACCCTGCCCACATAGGTGTGCTACCGGGCCGCAGCGTCTCGCCGACCGGCTGTGGTTTGCATGCCAAACAATAGGTCACTTCCGCCCACGGATAAATGCTGAGATAAAGGCGGGCCGGATCGAGCGGCGCAGGTTTAAGCAGTTGCTGAGAGAAATTGTACCTGGGAACACCGCAGTTTGTCGGGATGTAGACGTATGTCGCGAGCAACGCCGAAAACGTGATGGCCACGGGCGCCCATTTCTGAAGTTCAGAATGCCGCAGCGCGATCTCCCAAATACACCAAACCGCAGCGAGCCCAAGAAAGATCCATGTCAACGGGAAGGCGTACGAGCCAGTCGTACGCAGCATTAGCATCGCTAAGGCAGTACAGGCGGTGAGAACGAGCGCCGCTGTAGCCGGGATCGGCTTGTCCGCCGTAGCCTTGGCGAAGGCGGATGATCCCGGTCGCAGGTGCAACACTTCTGCCGCGCAGATCGCGAGAACCAAATGAAAAAACGGCAACCAGCGAAAACTCCAGCGAAAAAGCCCAGCTGTCGGAATCATCGAGAGCAAGAGAACCAACAAGAGCAGGACCAATTCCCACTTGATTTGCCTAACGAGCACGCGTCTGTGCCAGGCTAGGCCAGCAATGAGCGCTGTCGAAGCAACAAGCCCGCAACTCAGCTCAGTTCCCGCGTGTGGCAAATAACGGCTGGAAAAATCCGCCCAGTTGACTGTCCAGCATGGCAAGATCAAACCAGGCAGTGCCGCCGGCGGAACAAGCCATTGCCAGTGCGCTGCCGCCGGTTGCAATTCGCGCGCTGAACCCTGAACCAAATCAAGAATCGCGAGCCACGCCGGAGCGGATAATCCGAAACCGAGTGCCACGCCCCACAGCATCGACAAGACCGAGAAAATGTTTCGAGTTTCGACCAACGATTTGATCGCCAGCCATGCAATCAGGAGGAGCAGCATCAAGACCGTGTAGGGAAATCCGCCGGTCACAACGAGGTAAACGAACGGAGCCGGCCAAAGAAACCTCCATTTGCCTCGCTGTGGATCGAGAGCACGCGCCGCGCCCCACCACGCCCAGGGCAGCCATGTAAAAGCACCAAGCGCGCCGAACCAATCGGTCGCGCCCCAACAGACGATCCAACCGTTTAAAGAAGCGACCAGCGCGACGAAGATCGACAACGGGATTGAAAATTTGCGATCCCGCGCGAGCAAAAACGCGCCTACCGCCAGAGCGAAAAGATGGGCGATGGAAACGGCAGCCGCTTGCTGATGAAATGTGAACGGAAATTTCCAGATAACGATGATGACTACATTTACAAAAACCGAGAACACTCCGTACTGAAATTCACCGGCGAGATTTCCGCAGACCCACGAGTACGGGCTTAAAATTGGCCAATGGCCTTCTGACCAACTGCGCGCCATGTCGGCGAACACAGGCAGAACAGACAATTCATAGTCGTCGTTCCAAAAAACGAGGGGATTGTGCCAGAGGAGAATCAGGCAAAATGCGGCGACAAGCAGACCTGCGCTCGTCGCGCCAAATATTTCCGAGCGCGTGGAGCGCGGGGTGACCATCTAATATCGAAAACATCCAACGCCCAACATCCAACGCCCAATGTTCAATTCTGAGCGGCGCGTCATCATTTTGCATTCTTTTCAGCCGTCCGAATGCTGGCTGCAAAGATTCTGATGAGCTCGTCGATTTCACTAAGGCAGACGGGAAGCGCCGCGACGGGTCCCAGTTTTCTCAACCGATCGGCCAGTCGGAGCCAACGTCTCGTTTCATGCAATTCTTTCAGGCAGATTCGTAACTTATGAATAAAATCCTTTCGTGATTCTGCTGCTTCAACCTCGCCGTGATTGGACAGAGGCGATGTTCCGCACCGCAGAAGTTGGCCTGCGATGTGATTTCCAGCCCTTGTAGTCGGGAAGGATTCCGTCAACTCGACAATGCTAACTGCAAAGTCGAGCAGTCGATCCTCAAGATCGTAGCGCCGCGCTCCCCGAGTTACGCCATAATTTGCGTTCGGCAGTTCTTTGACTCGGATGCGATCTGTAGCCC
>JBKPLM010000041.1:0-7944 GCA_046731655.1 Verrucomicrobiota bacterium
GATATATAAACAAGCAATCAGAATATTACTTTTCAAATCGTAATACTTGGCAGTTCTGTCAGTGAAACGAGAACTGCAATTTCTGTCCCATTAGCCTCCCTGACGTCATCATCGTGCTAGTCTACACCCCGTCGTGCGATAGCAATATTGGACCTTAGTCCTATTTGAGCATAACTTTTTGGCATTGCGTCATTTCGGGGAGCGATATCGTTCGAAATAGTAAGTGATCGTAAAGTTGATCTGAAACTTCTTTGCACCACCATTAAGCGACTTTTCCAGCGTCGCGCTTAGAACAAGCGGAATGTTCGAGAGACGTTTGGCTATGCCCACGTCTACCGTGTGAATCCAGTGGTCGCCTTCTTCAAAATCGACCTTTGCTTTGTACTTCGTACCGACTGACCAATCGTAGGGAAGGATTACGGTGCTTGGCAGAGACAACTCAAGATAGCGCTGTGACGCAACATTATGTTCTTCGGCAACGGACTGGCTGTATTCGACGGCCGGAGCCAGCGTGAGCCACTTCGTGACATCGTGCCCGACAGCCCAAAGAGAGTGCAGGCGCCACACATTTTCACGAAGCGCGGGATCGGAAGCAGTATCAGCGTGCAGCTCAATTCCACCGCCCGTTCGCCACCCCTTGGTGAGGCGAAAAGCGGTGCCTGCCCCAACCTCGATATCGCCCAGACCGCCTATGTCGGCATTGCCTGATTCTTCATTCCTTCGCTCATACACGACGGGTAACTTCAACCGAATAGCCCAGTCTTGCCGATCGCTCACAGGCCATCCCCATAATCCTGTCGCCGTCCACGTCGCCTTTTTCGTACCGTGTTTAAATTCATCCCATTCCGTGTCCAATGAAGCGTAAGACCCGATGATGGTCCGGTCGTTTAGTTGTTTGAGTTGCTCCTCCGCCGCTATGGCGTCAGAATCCGTGGTGACTTCCGCTGCGGGCAATACACGTGCTGCAATTAAGCTGAGGCTAAAAAACAGACGCTGACTCAGGCAGTTCCTATGAAGTCGAAAGCACACGAGCACAGGTTGCAATTGGCATCCGAATTTACAATTGCTGTAAGTTACATGCTAAGGATGCAACCTAGGTGCAGCTGGTCTTAGGACGCGTCACTTCCCGAGATGGTTGAGGACATTTATCATTGGCTCACTGGGAATTCGAATCACGCCGGCAAATGGATGGTCCAACTCCAGGATTAGAAAAACGGCACAGGCGACCGAGAACGCCCCTGCAATCAAAGCGAGAGTGTTGCTGGCCCTGGCCGGCGCAAGCAGGCTAAAGCCAAAGAAGATGACCACGAGCCACAAGACCAGAGCGATCAGCAACGGCTTCGCAACCGACGAAACCGCCTGCGCTTGCACCAGAGCGCGGATCTCGGCGAGTTGCATCATCAGAGTCGCCGCCTGCGTCTTAAGAGCGCGTTGCGCCTCATCGTGTGGTTCAAGACGACTCACCGTCACGTAAATGGCATCCCCCTTCTGCTCGTTGGGGTCGAGCCGGACTGGCCCGCTTCGCTCCGCTGGCCAGGTCCGCGCGACTCCGTCGGCGATAGCATCCCGAAGGGCATGGCGCGCGTCCATTGCCTCCGGTCCGTAAAGCTTTAGCACGCGATCAAGCAAAGCGATCTTGGCGGCCATCTGCATCACCTGGCTTCGAGCGGTGTCAAAGGAGCCCTTGGCTGAACTGATAAGCAGCCCAAGAAGTATGGCGGTCATCGTAGCGACAAGTCCCAGCGCTAGTTTCATGGCGTCTTTAGAGTCAGCGCTGAGTTGCTCCTCGGGAAGAACTCGAGCCAGGCGTCCCCCCAGAAACGCCACGGCAACGAGAATCACGAACAAAATGACGGAAACAAGAGTCATGATCATGAGCTGGCTACCTTTGATATTGTATAGTCTATATGCGTTAGGGAATATTGGACTTTAATCGTACTACACAGCGAGATCCGTTCGATAGCTCGATCATGCCGAAGCGAAGATCTACTCATTGTGCGACTTCCCGTTGAGCTAGACCAGGTAGCCCAACTCGGATCAGCTTTGAGAAATCGGGAGAGTCGTTTGCGGCTCGGGCGCGCGTATCGATCAGGCTTCGCGTTTTTAACTCGGCAAACGGAAGGCCGCCGGTGATGATGGCGTGGTGGTCATACAGCAGTTCGTCGCCTTTGCCGTTGAGCAGGATGCGCCAATCCCAGGGCACGCGCTCATTGGCTGGATGCTGCGTGCGGATGCTCGTAGTGCAGTTGGTGGTGATGGCGTTATACCAGCGCGGTTTGTTCCGCAGAGCGTTGAGCGAATGGATGTATTCAAGGAAACGTTCGCGCGCTTTCGCTGGCGAAACCGTTGTGCGGTAAAGATAGACATCTTCCTTGCGGTAGTTCGTGCGCAGGCGGATCACGTCGCGCTCATCAGCCACAATGTACATAAGTTCGAACTGGCGGTAGAGCCCGCCGATAGTCGAATAGCTTTGGCCAAGCTTCTTGCGCGTCTCAATGGAGAAGCAGAGAGGCGACGCGTCAGCGAATTGAAAACTGGCAATGGGATGCGCGATCCAAGGCGAGCCCCAGTAATTAATCGCGAGATCGATCCCAGTGATCTGCGAGATGCGCACGGTGCGCGTCTCCCAACGCGGGGTATAGTCGGTCTCGCTTCGGTAGTCGCAGTTGCGTACGTTGTGTAACGTCACTTCGTCGCCTTGAACGTCGGCCCACGCTTTCTGAGCTACATCCGGCTGCCAGTCGCTGTCATTGGTCGGCGAAAGCGTCAGCCACCACGTGAGGACGCAGGCAAACAGCGCGATAAAGATGACCAGCTTTCGCCAGAACGCTCTAACGAATAGGAGGACGAGCACGAATGTGATCGCGAGCAGTGCCGCCACCACCCGGTTAGCGGCTCCGAATGGAGCGTCAAACCAAACAGCGCCAAATGCCCAGGCAATAGCAATGCAGGCTACGGGTATAGCCGCAATCAGCCTGATTGCTGGCATCAATGTTCCGCTGCTAATGTGCCGGTGCTTGGGCCACTGCTGACCTTGAGATGTAAACGCAAGATCCGGTCAAGCTCGGCAATGGTTTGCGGAAGTTCGCAGGACCCATGCGGCCCGGGAACAATGAGTTCAGATTGAGCGCCATCGATATGCGAACTCCAGTAAGGGACGACTCCATCGGTGCTGTTTGGTGAATCGCCTTTGCCGCGATCACCGATGATCGAGTGATAAGGAACCTTGATCAGCGCGCTGTTGACGACCGGAAACGCAGGATTTGACGGTCTTAGGCCTGTGATACTGTTCGGAAGACGTTTGGAACTTCCGGTCAATTGCACAAGTTCTGTGCTGGTAAGCGCGTCCTTCATGACCGTGGCAACGTTGAGTGGAAGAGCGATCAAGCTAGTGCCAAATCTACCCAATCCGCTGCTGGCCATCTTGCTCCCGCGATGCGGAGTACAAATGAAGACAACGCGTTTAATCCGAGGATTGGCCTGAAACGTCGTTGCGCGCACAATCAAGCTGTCGCTGGAATTTTGTCTAAATATGCTTTTCGCGGTTTCCCCAAGAGTTTTCTCCCACATCGCCTTTGTGACCGTAATTACCTGCATATGAGTAAGCATCCCGCCCATACTGTGACCTACAACAACGTAGGGGCGATGGTTCGGATAAAGTTGATCGACCCTGGCCAGTTCCTGGCGCAAGCGAAATGCCGAATAAAGAATTGGATTGCCGGTCGGGTAGGCAAAAGTCCAGAATTGATAGTG
This sequence comes from Verrucomicrobiota bacterium, assembly GCA_046731655.1. GTDB lineage: Bacteria > Verrucomicrobiota > Verrucomicrobiia > Chthoniobacterales > UBA10450 > Udaeobacter. The sequence goes on from JBKPLM010000041.1 coordinate 3,754, forward strand.
TTTGCGGATTTCAGGATCAGCCTGAAGTCCATTGATCGTGCGCGCCCAAGTGAATGGCGTTGAGAAGAGGCCGTGTACAAAAACGAGCGGAATTCGATCGGGATCGTAAGGCTGCAGGAAATACAAACCAGTCTTCTCGATATAGTGACTGGATCTTAACCCTGCCATTAATCCGACGAGCAGAAGATTAGCCGGCGGTCGGTGATATGCGATCGCCGCTGTGTAGTCAGCCGCCAGCGGCCGAACTTTGCCGTCAACTTTCGCTGTCGGCTGCTTCGCGGGACGTTGGAGAGCCAGAGTGGCATCGGTCCCTCTAAAATCGAGTGTGGCCGTCACAGGTGCAGTTATCCCTTTGAATGGGGCGAAATTTTCGCGCGGAGTTTCTGCTCGCACTCCGACAAGCGCACCGCCGACTCCGTTTTGGACGTTGAGCACTTTGGGCTGCTTTCGTTCAACCTCAGCCGGAAGCTTGAAGTCGGTAAAATAGTCCGGTGCCCAGACGCCCGGCCTTCCAGGTTGAAGTCGCAAATGATAGGTCGCGCTGCCGTTAGTTAGAGTCAGCGGGTGATTCCACAATCGCCCGCCTTCGTTGGAACGAAGGAGAACAGTGAGCTCCGCGGCGGCTGCATTGTACGTGTCGCGTGCTGGAGTCTGTTGAGCGCCGTTGCCAAGCAGTGGAGCAGTCATGGCAGCGGCCTGCAAGTAATCGGCCGCTCGTTTTTCAACTGGAACGTGTGACGAACGCGCCTCGCGCATGATGTTCGCCGCGGGCCCGTATTGAAGCCGGCTTGCCGTTTGCGGCGTGGTTGCGCACCCAGCAAGCAACGCAAGGCACGATACGACCGAGATCAGTTGAAGCACACCTGAGGTTTTACGTTGCAGTGGCATCTTAGGATTTCGAATCGCTCGGTCCGATCTGCGTATTGGACCAAAGGCCTATAGAAAATTCAAACCTAATTTTGTTCCCGTCCTCATTGTGTTCGCATGAAACGTTGGTCTTTTGCTGGATCAAACGCGAAAACCCGATGCGATTTGGTACCGCGTTCTGTTAACGTGACGTTCGCGATTCTCGCGGGATCTTGCGCCCCATATGGGCCCGTACCGCGCGAACACTTCCAGTGAACCACTCAATTCGGTGCGAGGCCCCAGTGACGGGCGCTACGAATTCGCGTTCATCGAATTCGGAGACCAGGGCTCGGCCCGGGATCTGAGGCCCTTTCAAATTGCGTCACCTTGCCTTTTCGATGACTTATCAACGAGGGCAGCGGCCATCAAGCCGCTGCTCTTGCGTTATGTATGACTATTCTTACCAATCTCCCAAGGTCGCTGTGCCCATCGGACCAAAGCCGTCAAATTGTTCAACTTCAATGTGGTTGGGTCCCGCGGTCTCGAATGTCATCGTAGGCGCTGGGTTGATTAACTGTTGACCCGACTGAGCCTGCTGGGCCGCTGGCTGGCTTCCCTGCTGAGCCGCGAGCGCATTTTTATAGGCGTTGAATTGCTTTTGTTTCCCAACGTAGATCTTGTCCTTCGTTGCAGTCGGAAACACATAATACAATTTCCCGTTGTACTTCACGGCCGAGACCCTATACTGGGCAAGTCCACTGATGGCCTGTTGTTGCTTGGGGGTCGTGACCGTTATCACCTTGAAACCCGATTGCGCGAGCAGGAACTCTTTCTTGGATGCCGTGAGCTCAGCCTGGTTGGTGGTGGCGGTTTGGCACGCCGTAATCAGTGCCAGAACCGCCACGGCACCAGCGATACTTGTCAGTGTGAATAGTTTTTTCATATGTTTCCTTTCGAGCCTGTTGGTTGTGTTCTTAGTCCTACAAAGAAATTACTACTGAGTTCAACACATTAATTGTCATCGTCGGGTCACTGCCCGGTCCGCCAGGTCGGGCGCCTGCCATGCGAATAACATATCAGCCCCATGTTCCGTTGATCGGCACGCTCATTTGCTCTCAAAAGGAAAGATTACCTTCCAATCATTCTTCATGCTGATGACGGTCCAGGCGTTCTTCTTCGCCTCGGCCATTAGCGCGTCACTGAACGTGCCGATCTTCGATTCCGCGCCGTAAGCGAACTCGCGCACTGCATCATCGTGATGCACCAGCATCATTAACCGCGCCCCGCTGCCGGCCTGCGTCCACTCCAGCATCTGCTGGTCGCCCTCCGAGTTTCCGAACGCTGAGATAGGCCGACGGCCAATGTGCGAGTTGATGCCAACCGGTTTGCCAGTCTTGTCGTCGATGAAGTTCATCTCCGGCAACCGCATGAGCACCGGCTTGCCATCGAGCCACTCGTACTTCGTTTTGATGCTGCTGCCGACGACTTGCTCGGGCGGAATGCCATAGACTTTTTCCGTCCATGGGCGCATGAACTCGATGCCGCCACCAGACACAATGAAAGTCTTGAACCCCTTCGCGCGGAGGTACGCGAGTAGTTCAATCATCGGCTGATAAACGCATTCGGTGTAAGGCCGTCTGAATTTGGGATGCTTAGCCGTCGCGATCCAATCTTTCACGATTTGTTCGAATTCGGCCGTCGCCATGCCGGCGTGGGTAACCACTATGATTTCGAGCATCGCGCGCTCGCCGCCCGCGAACGCGGCCTTTAGATCGCCCTTGAGCAACGACGCAAATGGTTCCTTTGTTTTCCACTCGGGATGTTGCGGCGCGAGCGCTTTCACACGGTCAAGCGCGAAGAGCAATTGGAAATACATCGGCTGCTCGCACCATAGCGTGCCGTCGTTGTCGAACGTGGCGATGCGTTCCTCCGGCGGTACGAAGTCCGGTGAGCCTTCCTTGGTAACCTTTGCCACGAATTCGACAATGGACTGCTTGACCGCGCCATCGTTCCAAGATGGCAACGGGTCGGCAACTTGTGCGTGGCTCGTCATGGAAACGACCACGCAGGCGAGTGAAACCGTCACGAGCTTTTGTTTCTGTCTGGTTTTCATCGTTCTAAACTTTGTTATTTATCGATTTCTCAATCTTTCTGAAAGCTGCCTTTTTAAGATTGTATTTTTGTCCAGTTCGAAAGCAGGCGATTACACCTCCGGCGCAGGTATCGGGCCGAAGAATATCCGCAAGGCCTTTTCCTTGCCCATTACCCGGACCAGTTCATGCACTGTGCAATACATAGCGATTAGGATGAAAAAAATGATCTGAATGGCGAAGAAATGCGGCCAGATGATTACTGAGAGTAGCTTCTCATTGCCGGCGACAAAACTGCCCGTCTCCCGCCAGAAACCGACTAGCCTCTCCAGATAGTGAAGGACGGCAGATATCAACAGGTAGATACCGGTCTTCCACGCGATGTTGTAGATGAGCGGTCTGTTAGGAAAACGATTGATCAATGGCAGCATGTCCGCGATCAAGACGGCTTTGCCGAGAACAAGGGCAGTAACGGCAATTGAAGCTGAAGAGTAGGGCGAGAGCCCGGTTCCTTCCAACATCAAGACGCGAATAAACATGACGAGATGCAGCGCGATGAAGAAGTAAATCGTGGGCGGGAGGAGCTTGAAGAACTCTTCTTTTAGCTTAGCCATTTTTCAGCTGACTTCCTTTCGACTAAGAACGGGCCGCATTTGAGTGCCGCGTGCGCGTTTTCATGGTCGAAAAAATTAGCTAATCGCTCAGGAGGCGGGGCGCCTCTAGCGAGCCGGCTGCCGTCAAGATCATTTCTATTACTGGCCCGTACCTTTGCTCGCTGCCTCTGCCTGTTGCATCCTTTTGGCCATCTCCGCTTTCACGGCGTCAAGATTGAAACTCGCGCCCCGTTGCATTGGCGGATAATCGAGGAAGGTCTGGAGTTCCTTGCCCATCACCTGCTGGACGAACACAAAACGCCAGAATTGGAACTTGAACCAATCGAAGTATTGCTGCGCGCCTTCCTTCGTCCCGTCATTGGGCCAGCCCTGGCGCTCGAACGGATCAAGCCGAAGGTTGATCAAGTAGGGCACGTCAACATGAGTCTTCTCACCCAGCCAGCCACGGGGCTGGTCAATGAAACGATACTTATAGTCGTCAATACGCACCGCACCAACAGAGCTTTCACCTAGATAAAAGATCTCGTGACGTGCAGAGGGACCTTTGCCGGTGATCAAGTCCATCTGATTGTAGCCATCCAGATGGTTCTTGTAAGTCCGGTCGCCAAGTTTCACACCTTTAAGTAGCTGGTCAGTAATGT
>JBKPLM010000042.1:0-5390 GCA_046731655.1 Verrucomicrobiota bacterium
AACTTTGAATCCGATGATGGAAAGCCCCGAGCGCGAAAACACTTCAATAACCCCGCCGGGGCGCAGATTAGGAAACCTGAAATTGTCTGGCTTGATCAGGACCAATGTCTTTTCGACTTGTGCATCGGCGGGGAAGGGGACAACTCGGTCGAGGATTCCGCCGTCAGAATCCGAAAACTCCGCCCAGAGTTTCAAATCACGCTCGACCGCCTTTGGGTCAAACGTAGCCAAGACTCCAGGTTCAAAGTAAGTCACTTTGCCTGAATCATCCGTGATGTAATCGCCGTAGGTATCGCGAATCGTTTCGCCGCTGGTGCGCTCGTGAACAATGTGGCCAACGGTATGGTGAATCTTTTCCACTGCGTCTGGGCCTCGAAAAATGAGGAATAACACACGAGGTTGCTGCCCATTTTTCTCGCCGGTGAAATTCTTAATTACGTAGTCGCGAATTAGTTCTTGTGTCGCGCGATGACGCGGATCGGTTTCCGTCACAATCGTCTCGGCATAGCGCTTGGCTAACTCCCGACTCGGCGCGAACATGCGCCCGCCGACCAGGTCGAGTCCTGTGCGGGAAATCAGCCTGCCAACAATGCCGCCGGTGCGCGATTTGCGCATCGAGTGCGGAGTGACCGCGACGTAGGCAAGTTGTTCGTTCTGCATAGTATCTGTTTTTGCCGCGGCTCGTGTTTAAACCGCGTGAAATGCAGAGAACCCGAAGCCGCCAAGGCTGGAAGAACCTAGCTGGCGGCCTTCGCCAGCGCAAATTTTTGTTTTTTAGGCGGCCTGGTAAACGTCATCAATGATCCTTGCAATTGGCCAGTACTGCAATCCACTTCCCGCGACGTTTTACGTTCACGATCTTGATGTTGTTCCGTCGTAGAATACGCAGGAATTCGCTCTCTTTCGTGCCCAGTAGACCGGAGAGAATAAGCCAAGTGCACCGTTTTAGTTTCGGCAGGACCTCAATCAATAACTCGCTATATAGATTCGCGGCGACGATGTCTCTCGCGCCGGTCGGTTTCCATTTGCGGAGATCGCCCAAGAGAAAATCAACATTATCGATTTTGTTCAGGCGGGCGTTCGTCTTCGCGATCGAAATCGCTTTCGGATCGATATCAATGCCAATCACACGTCCTGCGCCAAGGCGTCTCGCCGCGAGAGCGAGAATCCCGCTCCCGGTTCCCAGATCGGCAAGCGACCAACCAGCTTTCCATTTGCGAGTCAAGCGTTCGAGGACGCGAAGCGACATAGCGGTAGTGGAGTGCTCACCCGTCCCGAAAGCTGCCCCTGCGGGAATAATCAAACTATAAGGGAAACTGTCAGCTTCCGCTTTTCTCGGCGCACGATCGATTAACAACCGTTTTCCAATCTTGAGAGGCTTCAATCTGTGCAGATCGGCGAATCGTTTTAGCCAATCGCGAGGCCATTTCTCGGCGCGCCCTCCAAACTCTTCGATGAGCTTTCGCGAAATATGGTGCGACCTGCAGGCAATTTCGAGTTGCAGCTGCTTGCGATCCGGTTTTGAGATAATCGCGAGGCTGCCACCTGATCGCGCTTGCAAAATGTTCTCATGTTCTCTGAGCCAGCCGGGCTCAGCGAGTTTGCGCCATAGGTGCATAGAACGTGAAGCAGGTAACCCTGCCTGCGTGAATTTTCCAAGTGGTCAAGTGGTTATTGCTAAAGGAAATGCCGTTTGATGAAGGCGCGCCCTGAACCTGATTTAACGTACTTCTCGAAGCGATCGCCGTCGCAGATCGCGAGTGGATCCTATGTATGTCTGTTTCGGGCGAGACTGCGACTTGGGCAAATAAACGTAGTACATCGGGCTGGCCTGCCAGCCGTAGCTTGGTCGGTCTGGGCGGGTCCGCCTCCGCTAAAGCTCCGGCGCACTCGCTCCAGCCTTGGCTTTGCGCTACGCTTTAAGTGAAGGCTGGAGCGGGTGACGAGGGTCGAACTCGCGACTTTCTCGTTGGCAACGAGACGCTCTACCACTGAGCTACACCCGCAGTTTTGAGAGGGAGACAAATAATGTCCAGCCGCCCGCGAGGTGCAACTTTTAATTGTCGCGGCAGGCTTGAAATAGTTGAATCTAAACGGGGTGCTGAGCGCATCCTACGGTCAAATCATCCATTATGAATAAGTTCATCGTTATCTACATTTGTTCCCTCGTCCTGGCGACAGACTCGTTCGCGCAGACACCGACCGTGTCGCCAATCGCAAGCTCGCCTACATCAACACCTTCTATCTCGGCAAGTTCGACGCCTGCGAGTAAGATCGAGCAGTCGATCAGAAAGAAGCACAAAAAGCACTTCGGTTTCACGATAGACGACCATGATAAGGACTTGGATGCCCTCGATCGCCTCGGTGAGAAACACTCCGGGGACATTCCAGAGTTCGTGATTCCAATCGTTGCCATCACGCTGTTGACGGTTTTTGGCGCGCCAGTTCTCATTGTCGGGCTGATCCTGTATTTCAGTTTCTCCAGATCGCGCGCCCTCCATCGAACGGTGCGGATGATGGTCGAAAAAGGGCAGCCCGTGCCCGAGGCCCTGCTGAATCCACCACCGGCCCAGCGGCAGCGTTCCGATGTGCGCAGAGGTGTTGTCCTGACGATGATTGGCATAGGTGTGACGGTATTTCTAGGTGCGGCAAGTGAGTGGGAGGGCGGAGCATGGACTCTGGGGCTCATTCCGTTTCTAATTGGGGTAGGTTATTTGCTTGTATGGAAGCTGGATACAAAGAAGGACAATCCGCCGCCTTTACCGTAATCTGCGGCCGTGGAGCTGACCGATGCGGACCTTGTCGCGCGAGTTCTTGTCGATGACGACCAGCACGCTTTCGGTGAGCTGGTTCGGCGCCATCAATCCGCCGTGCGCGGTCTGCTACGTCAACTTACTCGAACGGACGTCGCTCTCGCAGATGATCTGGCGCAGCAGGCATTCCTGCGTGCCTACAAAAACATCCGCAGTTTTCGCGGCGAAGCGCGCTTTTCCACGTGGCTTTACCGGATCGCCTACAATTGTTTTCGAGAAGATGCGCGTCGCCGGAAGGAACTTGTGGGAATCGACGAAGAACAACTCCAAACGCAACATGACCCTCAGGCTGCCGATCCTGGTTTGAGACACGATCTTATGCGCGCACTAAATTTACTTCCCCTGAATGAACGCTCCGCGGTTTTACTTTGTTGCCAAAACGGCCTTTCCCACGACGAAGCGGCTCGGGTTCTTGACATCCCTCTTGGTACCGTCAAAACGAATGTCCTCAGGGGACGCGAGAAACTGAAACGAATGCTTGCCGACTGGGGTCCAAACTAATTAGGTATGAAGCGAGTGAACGAAGAAGATTGGCTTGATCGAGAATTGCGCGAAGCGGCGCCTTATATCGACGATAAGGGATTCACTGCCCGAGTGTTGCAACAGTTACCGCCTCCTCGGCGCGGTCATGATCTTTTGCGGGCTGCCATTCTTCTGGGAATGACTTTCCTCGCGAGCGTGCTTGCCTATGTTGTTTCGGGTGGCGGTCGTTTTGTCAGTATCACTGTTGAACGTTTGGTGGCCTTGCCTGCATTGTGGGTTTTTGGGCTTGCCCTCGCTAGCGGACTTGTCGTTGCTGCTGCGGGCGCTATGGCCGCGATATCCAGAGGCCAGGTCTTGCAATCCTAGCTTTCTTCGGACGTAGAACGCGCCGCACCGCTACTCCGTGCAAAGTTTGCGGGCCTGCTGCACATCGAGCTCGATCTGTCTGACCAATGCATCGAGATTTTCAAATTTCTGTTCCGGCCTGAGGTACTGGACGAAACGCACTTCGATATCCTTGCCGTAAATGTTGTGGTCAAAGTCGAGCAGATAAATTTCAAGCACTCGCTCGGCTTTGTCGCTGCTCACTGTTGGTCGATAGCCGAGATTTACCACGCCAGGATGGACGATTCCGTCCAGAGTGGCTTGCGCGAAATAGACCCCATTTGGAGGAAATTGCTCGCTGTGGGCGCTTAAATTCGCCGTTGGGAATCCGATCTTTTTTCCGAGGTGTTCACCGCCCACAACCGTGCCAAGGATCGTGTACTCGCGGCCCAGCATCTCAGCGGCCTTCGCGAGATCACCTGCTTCAATCGCGTGACGGATGGCTGTGCTACTGACCAGCTCGCCGTTCCTGAGCGTAACGGCGGGAATTCCGACGACCTCAAAGTCGAATTGCGCGCCCAGCTTTCTCAAGAGGGCAAGATTGCCGCGCCGGCCTTGTCCGAATGACCATTCATGTCCGACGCAAATTTCGCGCAGCGGTTTCGAATGCGTCACAAGTTGCTGCACAAAGTCTTCCGGCGGCGTTGCGGCGAATGCCTTGTCGAACTTGATGACGAGCAGGTGCCGGACCCCGAGATCGCGGATCAATCTGATCTTGTGTTGCGTAGCAGTGAGCAGATGCGGAGCCTCTCTGGGCCGAAGCACTTTCATCGGATGCGGGTCGAAAGTAACAACGACCGGAGTGCCATTTGCTGACCGGGCGTGGTGGGCAGAAGTGGAAATGACCATTTGATGGCCACGATGCACACCATCGAAGACCCCGATGGCGAGAAAGATGGGGCCATGTAATTTCGCCAACTCGGAGATGGATCGAAGGGTTTCCATCAAGAAAATGACGAATGGCTTCGCGGCGTTAAATCGTTGAACAGTCGAAGCGTTGAAACCTTATAAGAATTACAAAGGTGTCCCAATTTAACGATGTAACGATGTAACCAATCACGGGTCATTATTCTCATGCTCCCCGCATGCGTGACACATCTGGAAGGCTCAGGAGCCTGCTCAAAATTTCCTCACGTGGCGCATCTTTGATTTGAGCAACACCAATGGCGTTAGCGACGTCGAAGCGCCCGGATCTTGTACGTCGCAGCGACTTTAGGTGCGCGCCGCAACCTAAAGTCTCGCCGATATCGTGAGCATAAGTGCGAACATAAAAACCTTTGCTGCATAGGACGCTAAAATCGATCTCGGGCAGCGCTATTCGATCGATCGTGTAGCGATAGACATGCACAAGGCGTGGCTCGCGCTCGACTACTTTTCCCTGACGCGCCAGCTTGTAGAGCGGAACTCCGCCATGTTTTTTCGCGGAGACCATCGGCGGCATTTGATAAAAATCGCCCCGAAATTTTTCAAATGCAGCGCGAATTTGGTTTTCATCTAACGCGGGGACCGATCGCTGCTGGATTACTTCTCCCTGCCGATCCTGTGTGTCAGTTGTTACTCCGAGCACGAACGTTCCGGCGTATTCCTTGTCTTCGCTCATGAGCAAATCCTGGACCTTTGTGCCGCGCCCCACAGTGATCAAAAGCAAGCCGGTTGCTATGGGATCAAGCGTCCCGCAATGACCGACTTTCCTGACCTGTAGCTTTCGGC
>JBKPLM010000043.1:0-5106 GCA_046731655.1 Verrucomicrobiota bacterium
CCTCGATACTCCGCTTCGGAGAGCCTGTACTGCTGGATCATCGTGCCCATGGCCCCATCGAGAAAGACGATGCGTTCGCGCAGGAGTGTTTCCAAAGGATGGAGATCGTTTGTTGCCATGATTGTCCGGGAACTAAAGAGCGTTTCCCTGGCGAATCAAGAAACAAATTGACGTATCATGATGCGTAGATGTGTAAGTATTTCTTAATCCTAATCGTGCTCCTGCTCGAAAATGACGAGATCCGAATATCGAATGACGAAATAACGACGAATGACCAAATGATAAACAATCACTGCAACGTAGCTTCGCCATTTGAACTCCGGCATCTTTCGTCATTCGTCATTCGAGCTTCGTCATTTCCAATTCGTCTCGACTTCTCTGAATGTGACGATTAGGTGAGTGCGCCATGGAAGCGGTGCAGCTCTTCAAGTCGCTCGACCGCAATCAACGCAATACATTCTTCGCTTGTTTTCTGGGTTGGGCGCTGGATGCCTTTGATTTTTTCCTGCTCACCTTCGTGATCGTGCCGATGGCAGGCGACCTTGGTACGAGCATCGCTGAGCTGAGCTACGCGATCACGCTTACGCTGGCTATGCGTCCCGTGGGCGCGTTCATTTTTGGATTGCTCGGGGACCGGTTCGGGCGCCGCATGCCGCTGATGATCGACATCATCTTTTACTCTCTCATGGAGTTGCTCACCGCGTTTTCTCCGAATTACACCTGGCTGCTAATCTTTCGCGCGCTTTACGGAATCGGCATGGGCGGAGAATGGGGACTTGGCGCCTCGCTGGCAATGGAAACGCTGCCAACTGCCGCACGTGGATTGTTCTCTGGAATTCTACAACAAGGTTATGCGTTTGGTTATCTGCTGGCGGCCGTTGTGTATTGGATCGTATTTCCATTCTTCGGATGGCGCGGCCTCTTCGTCGCCGGAGCGCTACCCGCATTTCTAGTGCTGTACATCCGTACGCAAGTGCCCGAATCGCCGGTTTGGCTGCGGCGGCAGTGCGAGGCGAGTAATTTTTGGAGCGATCTACTGACTGTACTAAAACGCCACTGGGTTCTCTTTCTTTACGTCATTTTGTTGATGACAGCATTTAACGCCATGTCTCATGGGACCCAGGACATGTATCAAACGTTTCTCGGCGAACAACGCCACTATGGCGTGACTCAGAAGGCCGCGACTGGGATCATTTACGCTGTTGGTGCAATCTGTGGGGGAACAGTGGTTGGTCATCTGTCGCAAAAATGGGGCCGCCGTCGATCGATTATTTTGACTGCCGTATTCGGAATAATCCTCATTCCCCTCTGGGTTTTTCCGCCCGCCTTCACGCTCCTTGTCATCGGTGGGTTCGCCATGCAATTCATGGTGCAAGGCGCCTGGGGAATCGTGCCTGTGCATTTAAATGAACTTTCGCCCGGCGCAGTACGCGGGACCTTTCCCGGAGTTGCGTATCAAATTGGAAACTTATTTGCTGCCAACACGGCTGTTGTTGAAGCACGGCTGGCCGACCATTTTCGCGATGCAAACGGGCATCCAGATTACGCAAAGGCACTTGCCCTTTTTACGCTGGTGATTTTTCTAGCGTTGATCATGCTCGCCGCAATCGGGCGTGAAGAGCGCGGAAAGGAGTTTTAGCGTGGCAACGCTGACCCAGCGCTTGTGGATTCCAACTGCAACGCGAGCCGGCCTGATGGCCGGTAAACACCCGAACCGAAGCGTTGCTCGACAATTGCTTCCGCTATTCGGTCTGCTAGTAGTTCGCGATATTCCCAATCACGCGCCTGACTCCCATCATTGCGATTACTCAAGTACCCACATTCTACAAGGACTGCTGGACAGGTCGCGAGTCGGAGCACGCGAAAATTAGCCGTGTGCACTCCGCCATTTTTAGAGTGAGGAATCGTCATCAGTTTTTGTTGAATAGTGTTCGCCAGATCGAATGAGGCGCCCGAATGATAGTACGTTTCGACTCCGTGAACGCCGCGCCGGCGCGAATCGTTAAAGTGTATGCTGACGAAGACTGCGTTTTTCTGCGCATTCTCGATAGCCACACGATCGTTCAATTCAATAAAGACATCCGAGTTGCGGGTCATCACAGTATTTAACTGCGATTCGCGGAGCTTTCGATTCAGACGCTGGGCGACATCGAGGGCAACCATCTTCTCAGGTGGGCCGTAGCGGCGGTATGCACCGCTATCTTTGCCGCCATGTCCGGCGTCCACTACGACGGTATTAAAAGTCTTAGTCGTGTTTTTGACCCCGGTAGTCGTAACGGTACTACAAGCCGCCAACGAAGCGACAAAAGCGATTATAACGAGACGAGTGACCTGGCGCGGCATCCTGTTTTATAGCAAAGAATACGTCTTCTACCAAAAAATTTTTAGCGAGAAGCTTAAACGATACAACGTAATTTGGGGACGGTTGTCGGTTGATCGCGGTTGCAAAAAGCACTTGTGTTTTGTGCTGCCGTGCTTAAAGCGTTTACCTTCTTTTATGATAATCCGATTTGCGATTCTCCCCTTGTTTCTGGCGCTAAACCTTTCTATGTGCAAGAAGCAGGAGAATGTCTCTTCGAGTTCTCAGCAGGCGAGCGGGTCATCACCCACGCCGGCTGTCGTTGCTACCCCAGTCGTGGCGGTGTCTCCAAAGATTACCAAGCCGGTTGTCGATCAAACCGCGCAGGTAATTATTTTTTGTTATCACCGTTTGGTGGATAAGGTCCGCTATCCCGGCACCGAGATCACGCCTGCCGCATTCGAAGCGCAGATGAAGGAATTAAAGGACCGCGGAATTACGGTCATTTCCCTGCAGGATTTGCTCGCCTGGAAGAAGGGCGAAAAGAACATACCGCCCCGCTGTGCAATTGTTACTTTCGATGATGGCTGGAAATCTCAATATGAGGTCGCGTGGCCAATCATGAAGAAATACGGCTACCCGTTTACCATGTTCATTTACACCGAAGGCGTGCGCGGTGGCTCGTTAGGTGGCGGCGAAGCGATCACGTGGGAACAACTTGCCGACATGCGTGACAACGGCGTGGATATCCAGGGCCATTCCGCGACCCATCAGGACCTGCGCGAAGGCCATACCATAACACTGATCGCCGGCGGAAAGAGGACTCGAACGAAAGTGACCGGACCCCAATACGAGCAATGGATGCAAAACGAAGTGGTTGGCTCCAAGCAACTGCTTGAGCAACGGCTGGGCATCAAAGTGAATTGCTTTGCCGTGCCGTTTGGGAATTACAACGAGCATGTTAAGGAAATTGCGCGAAATTCCGGTTACGAAGCAATGTTTACCGTTTACGGTCAGCCCATCACCTTTACATCACCGATGGACTCGATCGGGCGTTATGCGATTGAAGCGAACAAGCCCAAGGTGTTTGAAGATGCGGTGAAAATGATCGGCACTTCAACTGGAGGCGCCGCGGCAGTGGCTGAGGTTGGCGCGAAAGATCTTGCAACCCAACCGGCAGACGGCGAAACAGTACGCACGGCACTGCCACTTATTAAGGCTAATCTCAGCAGTGTCGGCCCCATCGATCCTGGCAGTGTGCAAATGCGCGTCAGCGGTCTCGGTGTTGTGCCCGCGAGTTTCGATCAGAAGTCAGGCACGGTCTCATATCAAGTGACGCAAAAGTTGCATGAGAAATCGTGCAGCGTGATAATCAGCGCGAAATCACAGGGAAAGAAGGTCGAAGCTCATTGGACTTTTGGAATCGAAGAGGGCGCGGCGGGAGGAGCAACCTCACCCATTCCAACGCCTAAAAAATAATTGCGGGATCGCTCGCACGCCCTCGACAGCATGCGAAACGCGTCCGTCATCCAAAGTGACGCGCAACGACGCCTAATTTTTTACCATCATGTTCTCCGAACTCTCTGACAAGCTTCAGGACATCTTCAAAGAGCTGCGTGGACATGGCACGATCAGTGAATCGAACATCGATGCCGCGTTGCGTCATGTGCGGCTCGCTTTGCTCGAAGCTGATGTCGATTTTCAGGTCGCCAAAAGATTCATTGCACGCGTCAAAGAAAAGTCTCTTGGAGAAACCGTGCTTCGCAGCATTACGCCGGGCCAGCAAATCGTAAAAATTTTTCGTGACGAATTAACCACGTTGCTCGGAGGCGATGCAGCACCGATGGACCTCGGCGAATCAGGCCGTGTTTTAATCGTTGGTCTCAATGGTTCTGGTAAAACAACTTCCTCTGCCAAGCTGGCACGTCTTTTAAAAAAGCAGGGTCGCGCGCCGGTTTTAGTCGCGTGCGATTTGCAGAGACCGGCGGCGGTCGAACAATTGGTAACGCTGGGAGAACAAATCGATGTGCCTGCATTCGCTCCTGAACCAGGTGAGGACAATGTACAGCGTGCCGCTGCCGGAGCATCTGCCAGGGCCCGACTGCAAGGTGCGCCCGTTATTGAAATCTTCGATACGGCGGGTCGCCAGGAGATCGACGAAGGGCTGATTCAGGAGCTAAAAACATTGAAAGAATTCTTGAACCCGCAGGAAACGTTGCTGGTCGTTGATGCCGCCACCGGTCAACAGGCGGTCAGCGTTGCGTCCCGCTTTAACGACGCTTTATCCATTACAGGAATCATTTTGACAAAACTCGACGGCGACGCGCGAGGCGGCGCGGCATTGTCGATGCGCGAAGTGACGCGGCAGCCCATCAAGTTTACAGGAACCGGGGAAAAGCTCGATCAATTTGAAGTCTTTGTTCCGGAGCGACTCGCCGGCCGGATTCTTGGCATGGGCGACGTCGTTAGTCTGGTCGAAAAAGCCGCGGAAGCTGTCGATGAGGAAGAAGCCACCCGATTGGAACAGAAACTGCGCACGGCTTCATTTGATTTCAATGATTTCCTGGCGCAATTCAAGATGATGCGGCGGATGGGGCCGCTGGAGAATATTCTTGGCATGTTGCCCGGCATGAGTAATGTGCAAGGCCTCTCTGTTGACGAGAAGCAGCTTAAGCGCACCGAAGCCATCGTGCTTTCGATGACGAACGAAGAGCGGACGCGTCCCGACATTTTGAATGCGCGGCGTCGTCAGCGCATCGCGCGCGGCAGCGGCTGTACTGTCACGGAGGTCAACGATTTGCTACGAC
>JBKPLM010000044.1:0-27461 GCA_046731655.1 Verrucomicrobiota bacterium
TTACCAAGCCCTTCTATCGTCATTGCGCAGAAAGTAGCGGCTAAACGGCAGCATCGAGATCGACCAGAATCTCGCGTGGTTTGGCGCCTTCGCCGGGACCTAAAATACCGCGCTGCTCCAGAATATCAACGATTCGCGCCGCGCGCGTGTAGCCGAGTCGCAGGCGACGCTGAAGCAACGAGGTGGAGGCGCGTTTTTCCTGTCGAATGATCTCAAGACATTTTTCAACCAACTCTTCGTCTTCATCCGTCACGTCTTCCTCCGGCGTCGCGGCGGATTGTAGCTTCTCGTGCATTGCCGTGTCAAAAGCCGGCGGGCTTTGCGCGGCAACAAATTGCACCAGCCGATGGATCTCATCATCCGTAACGAGCACGCCCTGTGCACGAATCAGACGCGAAGCGCTCGGAGGGAGATAAAGCATGTCGCCTTGTCCGAGCAACCGATCGGCACCGTTTTCATCGAGAATCACGCGACTGTCGATTTTTGAGGCGACCTGAAACGCGATCCGACTTGGAATATTGGCTTTGATCACGCCGGTGATGACGTCTGCGCGGGGAGTTTGCGTCGCCACAATGATGTGAATGCCGGCAGCGCGCGCCATTTGTGTGATGCGTGCAATGCCAGTTTCAACGTCTGCGGGCGCGGTTTGCATCAAATCGGCCAACTCGTCGATGATGACGACGACATAGGGCATCTTGTCTGGAATTTGCAGCTCATCCCTTCTAGCTGGGGGCATAGACCCCGACCCTTCGGTTGAGGTTTCATCTTCCCCTCCGCGGTCGGCATCCGCGGCTACAGGCTTCTTCGGTCGCGCGTTGAAACCCACAATGTTGCGCACGCCGACGCGGGCGAAGATTCTGTAACGACGCTCCATCTCGTCAATCAGCCACCGCAATGCCAACATCACTTTTTTTGGATCGACAACTATCGGGAATGCAAGATGCGGCAACGAACTATACGCCTGAAGTTCGACCATCTTCGGATCAATGATTACGAGACGCATCTCGTCGGGCGTGAAACGAAAAAGCATGCTGGCGATCAGCGCGTTAATACAAACGCTCTTCCCACTGCCCGTGGTACCGGCGACCAGCAAATGCGGCATTTGCGCCAGATCGGCGATGATCGTTTTGCCATAAACATCTTTGCCCAGCGCAAGCGGAATTTTGGCGTTTCCCTTTGCCTCTTCCCAGTCGGATGATTGCAAGAGTTCACGCAGCTTCACTGTCACTTTTCGGCTGTTCGCCAGTTCGATGCCCACGGTGTCTTTTCCAGGGATCGGAGCGAGAATATTAATCCGTTCGGCGCGCGTGGCTCGAGCAAGGTCACGCTCGAGGCTTACAATTTTGTCCACCCGCACGCCCTTGGCCGGATAGACCTCGTAACGGGTAATAGTCGGTCCCTTTGTGATGTCGCCCGGCGCTACGGCGATCCCGAATTGCCCCAAGGTCTCAATGAGAACTTGCTGGACATCCTCCAACTCCGCAGGATCAGCGGTACCGCGTCCCTCCAGATTGTGCTCGTCTAGTAAATCCATCCCAGGCAGGAGATAATTTTCCGACGTCCAGGTTGGAGTCATCACACTCGGACCCGACCTTCCTTTCTGTTCGCTCGCAC
The DNA here is from genome assembly GCA_046731655.1 of Verrucomicrobiota bacterium. Taxonomy (GTDB): domain Bacteria; phylum Verrucomicrobiota; class Verrucomicrobiia; order Chthoniobacterales; family UBA10450; genus Udaeobacter. The sequence goes on from JBKPLM010000044.1 coordinate 1,615, forward strand.
GCAATTCAGCGAGAGACGGTTTTCTGCGGGCAACTTGTTCGCTCGGCAATGCCGTTGTATCGACGACCTTGGGTTTTGGCCGATTTGCAAGCTCCTCTGGCAACATCATTGGGCCAGCCAACTCGGACGCGGGCACACCTTTCTTTTTTAATTGCTTTTCGAGTAATCGCCGCTGTTTGGCGAGCTGCTGTTCACTGATCGCCAGTTTTCCCTTGAGATCCGATCTGCGCAGCCTGCGACGCAAAAGCCATTCTTGCAATCCTACGTTCATGCGTCGCATAAGGACAACTGTCTCGCGAACAAGATGAATCGGACGCAGTCCTGTGACCAAAATTAGAGTGGTCGCATAAATTCCAAGGAGCAGGAGAAGTGTACCGAGCGGACCAAGAGCGTTCCGGAGCAAACCACGGCGTTCATCAGCGAAAGCGTAGCCTATCCAACCACCCGGCCCCTGGATGTTGAAAGCGGCATGCCAGCCCTGCAAATGATACGGCTGCACATGCAGCAAACAGGCGCCCGATATGATGAATAGAATGATCCACACCAGTCGCGGTGCGATGCGCAGACTTGGGTAAAACAGTTTTGCCGCTCCGAAACCGAGCAGAATCGCCGCTAAAAGATACGCCGCCGCTCCAATGAATTGATAGCAAATTCCTGCGATAATTGCGCCCACTGGTCCAATGAAGTTCTGCGCAGGATGATTCGCCGGCGAAATATGGCTGAACCAAACCCAGGACGGCACATCCTTCGGCGTGTAGGAGATCAATGCAAAAAACAGCAGGGTTCCTAGGAATAGGAGAACGAGAGCGAATACTTCGTTCCAAGCGCTGTGTCTGTCTGTGCGGGCCACCGCGTCTGATAGTAATCCCGTGGCAGCGTCTTTCAATCACTTACTCTTGCTCCCGCTCATAATGGTGATCGAATCACCGAATGGCGCGCCCGGCCGTTTCGACGAACTCAAGGTCCCGAGCCTGTCGAGGGAGTGGTCGCGTCCTACCATCGCGGTTTAATCTTGCGCGCCCAGCCAGAGGCTGATAACTGTGCCAGCGCATTATGGCTCCTTTCCTCCGCTACGGCGTCACTGCTGTTGCGCTCTCCATGCTGCTGTTTTGCTTATCTTGCGAAAAACATCCGCTCGACCAGATGCCGGAAGTCCAGCGCGAACAAACCGATCCGGCAACGAGAGTCTGGTCCGAAGAAAGCAAAACGGATGCTGAAAAGCCTGGAGCTTCGCCGACGCCGGCTGAAGCTGCCGGACACGAAGCTCGTTAGTCCAAGGAGGTCACATGGCCAAACACAAATACGCGACATCGCCCCCAAACTTAACAGGCATGCCGCCGGGCGTGCCGTACATCATCGGCAACGAAGCTGCCGAGCGTTTCTCCTTCTACGGGATGCGCTCCATCCTCATCATTTTCATGACGCAGTATATCGTGACCAAGACCGGCGCGCCCGACCACATGAGCGATGCCGAAGCGCGCGGCAATTTTCACAACTTCGTTTTTGCCGTGTATTTCCTGCCAATTCTAGGTGCACTTTTGGCCGAAGGATTCTTCGGCAAGTATCGCACCATCTTTTGGCTGTCGATCGTTTACTGTTTCGGTAATTTTGCGCTGGCTCTAAACGATACCCGGGTCGGTTTAGTGATCGGCCTTGGTCTCATCGCGTTGGGCTCCGGCGGCATCAAGCCCTGCGTCTCGGCCAACGTTGGCGATCAGTTCGGTGAATCGAACCAACACCTGCTGACAAAGGTCTTCGGCTGGTTCTACTTCTCAATTAATGCAGGCTCGTTCATCTCAACCATCATCTGCCCAGTCTTATTGAACAGTCCGAACTGGGGTCCGCGTTGGGCGTTCGGGTTACCAGGCATAGCAATGGCGATCGCGACCATTTTCTTCTGGGCCGGTCGCAAAAAATTCGTCCATATCCCGCCTGCTGGTCTGGGATTCCTGAAGCAAATGTTCAGCAAGGAAGGCTTATTGGTGTTGCTGCGGCTGGCGATCATTTACGTTTTCGTGATGATTTTCTGGTCCTTGTGGGACCAGAGCAGCGGCGGCTCCTGGACCTTGCAATGTCGCAACATGGACCTGCATTTCCTTGGCATGAATCTTCTGCCCGAACAGGTCCAGACCGCGAATCCAATTCTAATACTCCTCTTTATCCCGCTGGTTACGTATGTGATTTATCCCGGCATCAGTCGCGTATTTCCGCTAACGCCACTGCGCAAGATAGGAATTGGCCTCTTTTTGACCGCCGGGAGTTTTCTGGTCATCGCTTACATCCAGCATCTGATTGATGCGGGAGGTAAGCCCACCGTCTGGTGGCAATTTCTTGCCTACGTCATTTTGACAATGGGCGAAGCCATGGTGTCGATCACCGGTCTCGAGTTTTCTTACACGCAGGCGCCGAACAAGATGAAAAGTGCCGTCATGGCCCTGTGGCTGCTTGCGGTAGCGTCCGGCAATAAAATTACTGCTTCTGTGAACTTCTTTATTCTCAATCCCGACGGCACGACCAAGATGTCCGACTATCAATACTATCTATTTTTTGCCGGCTTAATGTTCATCACCGCGTGCGTTTTCGTCGTCGTGGCGCGCTATTACAAAGGCCGTACGTACCTTCAGTCTCAAGAGGTAACTCCCGACGAACGAGCCGTTGAGCCGATTCTTTCCAGCGGCGCGCCCACCTAGACAAATATGAAAGCAATCACAGTTGCGGTCGCAATCTGTTTGTCGCTTCCGATCGTGAAAATTCGCGCCACACCGCCGGACGACGATTTTCAGAAGATCGCGCACGATTACATCGAGCGGGAGTTGCAGGACAACCCCGAGGAAGCCACCGAGCTCGGTGATCACCGGTTTGATGGTCAGCTCACCGATTATTCGCCCGAAGCGCGGGCGAAAGAGCTCACAGCGCAAAAGGAGTTTCGCGACAAGCTAAGCGCGATCGACGGATCCGGGCTTACGGGCGCCAACAACACTGATTTTCGCATTCTCAAGGAGAACATCGATTACAAGATCTTCCAGGCCGAAGAGTTGAAAGACGCGGAGTGGAATCCGCTGGTTTACATGCAGAGTCTGGCCAACAGCCTTTATCTCCTGGTGGCGCGCGATTTCGCCCCGCCGGAAAAACGGATTCCAAATTTGCGCCAGCGCATGGAAGCGATCCCACGGGTGATCGCTCAAGCGAAAGCCAATCTGCAGCGTCCGCCACGCGTTCACACTGAAACGGCGATCGAGCAAACCCAGGGCGCAATCAGTCTCGTTCGCGAAGGACTCGCGCCGCTCTTCGATCGGGCGCCGCAAATGAAGAAGGAATTGGCGCCATTGCAGGAAAAAACCGCCATCGCGCTGGAGGATTACAAGAAATGGCTTCAAAACGATCTCCTCCCCCGCTCCGACGGCAATTTCCGGCTCGGCGCGGATAAGTATCGCAAGAAGCTGCGCTTCGCGCTCGCTTCGGATTTGTCCATGGAAGAAATCATGAAGCGCGCGAATGCCGACCTGCAACAGACGCAAACTGCCATTTATGAAACGGCGCTGCCAGTTTACAAAAAATATTTCCCGAGCGCAGATCCGGCTACGCTCGCGGACAAACACAAAGTGACAGCCGCGGTGCTCGACAAACTTGCTGAACAACATCCCGACGACAGCACAGTAGTTCCCTTCGCTCAAAAAGTTGTCGGAGAAGCGACCGAGTTCGTGAAGTCGCATGAGCTTGTCACGGTCCCGGACACGCCGCTTGACGTGATCGCAATGCCTGAATTCAAACGCGGCGTGGCGATCGCATACTGCGATTCTCCCGGGCCGCTGGAGAAAAGCGGCAAAACATTTTTCGCGGTCGCGCCCACACCGAAGGATTGGTCGAAAGAGCGGAAAGAATCGTTCTTTCGCGAATACAACAACTATATGATTCGCGATTTGACAGTGCACGAGGCGATGCCCGGTCACTATTTGCAGCTCGCTCACGCTAATGAATTTCACGCGCCCACATTAGTCCGCGCAATTTTTCAGAGCGGCACATTCATCGAAGGCTGGGCGGTTTACTGCGAACAAATGATGGCAGAACAGGGTTATGGCGGACCCGAGGTCAAGATGCAGCAGCTGAAGATGCGGTTGCGCGCAATCGCCAACGCCATTCTGGACCAGAGCATTCACGCCGGGAACATGAGCGAGAAGGAAGCGATGGATTTGATGATGAAGGAAACTTTTCAACAGGAGGGTGAAGCGGTAGCGAAATGGAAACGCGCGCGGCTCACCTCGGCTCAGCTCTCCACTTATTTCGTCGGCGCTACCGAGCATCTCGATCTGCGCGCAGCGGCGGAGAAGAAACCAGATTTCGATCTCAAGAAATACAACGACCAGGTTATTTCATACGGGAGTCCGCCGGTGAAATACGTACGGGAACTAATGGGGCTGTAGCCACGGCCCTGCGGGCCGTTGGAATGACGAAGCTCGAATGTCGAATGCCGAAAGAATGAGCAAATGACGAAGCAGCAAGCAGCGCGTATCTTGAGAGCGCTAGCTTGAATTTCATCATTCCTTCGTCATTCGTCATTTCATAATTAGTCATTTATCTCATGCCCAATCTTGCCACCTGGATGCGCCCGAGGGACGAAAAATGGTTTCAACCATTTTTTGCCAAGCATCCTGGCATTCATGTTTTCGACGCGCGAAAAGGCGATGTTCCGATGGACCAGTTGGATGGCCTGCTCCTGACCGGCGGCTCCGACGTCACGCCGGAATTTCTGCGCCAAGAGAATGTCGATGCGAACCTGATCGACAAAGACGATCTTGATCCCGCACGGGACGGCTGGGAGTTCGACGCGATTTCAAAGGCACTCAAGCGTGGGCTGCCGATTCTCGCCATTTGCAGGGGTATTCAAGTCCTGAATGTCACTTTGGGCGGCAGTCTCAAGCTCGATATCCCGGGTCATAGGCTGCCAGAACAAAAAGAGCAGGACATTCAATCATTGCGTTTCGACCGCAAGGCAAAGCATCGATTCGAAAATGTAAACAGTTCACACCATCAGGCGATCGATCGGCTCGCAGACGGATTCGAAGTCGAAGCGTGGTGCGCCGATGACGATATCATCGAGCAAGTGCGCCTGCGGAATTATCCGTTTGCGTTGGCAGTCCAATATCATCCCGAACGGGGGAAGATTTACGACACGCTCTTCGAGGATTTCTTTGAACGCGTTAAAGCGATAAAGCGTTGAACCGTTGAGTGGAAAATGGTGCAGCGCTGATCCTCACAGACGTCGTTCTTTGTTACGTCCCGCGATAGACGCAGCGGGCAGTCGGTGTTTCATGCACGACAATCTCGCAGAGACCGGGACATTGCGGTTCCAATTTCTTCCAGAACCATTCTGCCATTTTCTCGATCGTAGGATTCTCCAAGCCTCCGATATCATTCAGATAAGAGTGATCCAATATTCTTAGAAGGGGTTTCATCGCATCACTGATCCTTGCGTGATCGTAAACCCATCCGGTCTTTGGATCGACATCGCCTTCGATTGAAATTTCCACCTTAAAACTGTGTCCGTGAACACCACGACATTTGTGGCCCTGCGGAGCATTCGGCAAAGTCTGCGCCGCTTCAAAAGTAAAATCCTTCGTTAGGCGAGCGCGCATATTGCCAAAATTACCACCACTTTCACTCGCCTGTCATCCCGAACGAAGTGAGGGACCTCTCGCAAACTACGAAGATCACGCGAGCCGGTTTGTGTGATCCACCAACTACTGAGATCCTTCGTCGTCTGCGCGATTCAGGATGACCGTTTATAGCGTGAGCGCTTCCGTTCAGACTCCCCGCTGAGTCGGGCTCCAGATGAATTTGTGCATCTGTAGCTGAAAACGGACGTCGAGTTTGTCCGCCAAAATCCATTCAACGATTTCGCGCGGATCAATCCGGCCGAAAATCGGTGAGAACAGTACTGCGTGACAGCGCGAAGAAAGATCGTAGCGCTGCACCTTGTCGCGCGCCCATTCGTAATCTTCGCGCGAGCCCATCACAAATTTCACTTCATCACGCGGGGTGAGATGGTCGATGTTCGACCAAAGATTTTTGTCCACTTCACCGCTGCCCGGCGTTTTTAAATCCATGATCCGATGAACGCGCGGATCGACCTTCGAGATATCGTGGGCACCACTGGTTTCGAGCAAAACAGTATAACCGGCATGGCACAACATCGACATCAACGGCAGCACATTTTTCTGAAGCAACGGTTCGCCCCCGGTGATCTCGACCAAAGGGCAACTAAACGCGGCCACGGCATCCACGATCTCCCTTAGCGTTTGTTTCTTCCCCTCGTAAAACGCGTACTCTGTATCGCAATAATTGCAGCGCAGATCGCAGAACGTCAGCCGTACGAACACACAGGGTTGTCCTGCCCAGGTGCTTTCGCCCTGAATTGAGTGATAGATTTCGTTAATCGTCAGCGTCTTTGCGCTTTCGGCTATCACGTTAGGAACGTCTTACGCGAAGAATCGCAACGCAAGTAACCCAAAGGCTCGCCGCCGGTAGCAATCGCTATAGCTTGACGCTCCAACCGGCGTCCATAATCTGAAATTTGGCGGTAAAGCCGCGCTTGATTTGGCAACGCGTTGGGGACAACGCGTTCCACCTTGGCTTCGCCAAGTGTAATTGTTTTTTGGCGTGAAAATTGTAACAGCTTTTTATCGTTCATCGGTTGGAAAAAAAATGATCGTCGCGATCACTGGGATCATTCTGATCCTTTTTGTGATCGGACATTTGCTTGGGAATTTGCAGATATTTATCGGACCTGATTGGATCAATGGTTACTCAGAACATCTGCGTGATCTTGGACCGCTCCTTTGGTTGATCCGAATTTTTCTCCTCGCCACGGTCATTAATCACATCTACGTGACCATCCAGTTGGCAATTGAAAACCGGCGCGCCCGCCCTGAGGCGTACATCGATAAGCGGTACGTCAAAGCGACGTTTGCCTCGCGTCACATGGTGATGAGCGGGCTGATCGTGTTGGCATTTATCGTCTATCACATCGCGCACTTCACAGTGCGTGTGACTGATCCCCGGTTTGGTCTGCTTAAAGCTGATCCTCTTGGCCATTACGACGTTTACTCCATGATGGTGTACGGATTTCAGAATTATTATGTGTCCAGCTTTTACGTCCTCGGCCTGTTTTTGCTTACGCTCCATTTGAGCCACGGATCATCCAGCTTTTTCCAGTCGCTTGGCTTGAATGATAAAAAACTCACACCGCGTCTAGCCTTGGGTGGCCGAATCTTCGCATGGCTCATGTTCATCGGTTACACGTCTATCCCCATCGCTGTCCTGCTCGGTTTGGTTAAACCCGCACAGCAATTATGAGCCGCGCGACAAGGAGTGTAGGATGGTTCGTCGCGGCGCGCCCGGCAGTCGCGCCCTACCAGGTTAAACCGGCCCAACAGCTATGATTGGAAGGTTCGACGCCAAGATTCCGCCGGGTCCGCTTGCTCAGAAATGGCGAAATCATCGCGATCATTCACGACTAGTTAGCCCACATAACCGGCGAAAATTCGAGGTCATTGTTGTAGGAAGCGGTCTGGCCGGTGGATCAGCCGCGGCGACCCTCGGTGAGCTGGGTTATCGCGTGAAATGCTTTTGCTTTCAGGATTCAGCCCGCCGCGCCCACTCGATCGCGGCCCAGGGCGGAATCAATGCGGCGAAGAATTATCAAAATGATGGCGACAGTGTTTACCGATTATTTCATGACACGATCAAAGGCGGCGATTTTCGGTCCCGTGAAGCGAATGTGTATCGGCTCGCTGAGATCAGCAATAACATCATTGACCAGTGCGTCGCGCAGGGCGTGCCGTTCGCCCGCGAATATGGCGGACTGCTAGCCAACCGCTCGTTTGGCGGCGCGCAGGTGTCGCGCACTTTTTACGCGCGCGGGCAGACCGGTCAGCAGCTTCTGCTCGGCTGTTATCAAGCGCTTTGCCGTCAAATCGCGGCCGGTACAGTGCAGATGTTTCCACAAACTGAGATGCTCGACCTGGTAGTTGTCGAGGGACATGCCAAGGGAATCGTCACCCGCAATCTCTGTTCCGGAAAAATCGAGAGACATGCAGCGGATGCTGTCGTGCTCGCGACTGGCGGATATGGAAACGTGTTTTATCTCTCGACCAACGCGCGCGGGTGCAATGTCACGGCGACCTATCGCGCCTACAAAAGAGGCGCGCTCTTCGCGAACCCAGCCTTCACGCAGATCCATCCCACCTGCATCCCTGTCAGTGGCGAATATCAGTCTAAGCTCACGTTAATGTCCGAGTCGCTGCGGAACGATGGACGCGTCTGGGTGCCGAAGCGTAAAGAGGATCGCGAAAAGCGGGCGACCGAAATCCCAGACGCAGATCGCGATTATTATCTTGAGCGAAAATATCCGAGCTATGGCAACCTTTCGCCGCGCGATATTTCGTCGCGCGCGGCAAAGGAAGTTTGCGACGAAGGCCGTGGCGTCGGACCCGGCGGCCGCGGCGTCTATCTCGATTTTGCCGACGCAATCAAGCGGCTGGGAGAAAATACAATCCGGGAGCGCTACGGGAATTTGTTCGAGGTCTATGAAAAAATCACCGGCGAAGACGCCTACAAAGTACCGATGCGGATTTACCCCGCCGTCCATTACACGATGGGCGGTCTGTGGGTCGATTACGACCTGATGAGCAATGTGCCCGGGTTGTTCGTAATCGGAGAAGCAAATTTTTCCGATCACGGCGCTAACCGGCTTGGTGCCAGCGCTCTCATGCAAGGCTTGGCCGATGGTTATTTCGTTTTGCCCAATACGCTGCCGAATTATCTCGCTGGCCAGATGGGAAAGCGACCGTCGCCGGATTCGGCGGCGTTTCGAGCAGTAGAGGAAAACGTGCACGCCAGGATCAAAAAACTCCTCGCCGTAAATGGCACTCGTTCGGTCGATTCGTTCCATCGCGAGCTTGGCCTGCTTCTCTGGGACAAATGCGGGATGTCGCGTCACGAAAAGGGGTTGCGCGAAGCGCTCAAAAAAATCCCCGAACTGCGAGAACAATTCTGGCACGAGGTACGAGTGCCGGGGGACGGCGATGACTTCAATCAATCCCTGGAACGCGCTGGACGCGTTGCCGATTTTCTCGAATTCGCCGAGCTGATGTGTATCGACGCACTGGAGCGCGACGAATCGTGTGGCGCACATTTTCGCGAAGAACATCAGACCCCAGATGGCGAAGCGCTACGCGACGACGAAAACCACGCCGCGGTGTTCGCCTGGGAATTTCAAAGCGACGGGAAACCGCCAATATTACATCGCGAGCCGCTCAATTTTGAAACAGTGCATCTAACGCAAAGAAGCTATAAATGAGAAAGTTTGTCAGTCCGAGCGAAGTCGAGGAATCCCGCTGCGAAACCCTGGTATCTCTACGGGATCCTTCGACTCCGCTCTGCTCCGCTCAGAATGACGTGAAAAGATGACCTTCAAACTAAGAATTTGGCGTCAACCGAACGCAAAAGCGCCAGGCAAACTCGTCGATTACGAAGTGCGCGATATTTCGCCAGATACGTCGTTTCTCGAAATGCTCGACATTCTCAACGAAACTTTGGTCGGAAGCGGAAAGGAACCCATCGCGTTCGACTCCGATTGCCGCGAAGGTATTTGCGGTACTTGCTCGCTCACGATTAATGGGGAAGCGCATGGACCCGATCATCCTGGCGCGGTTTGCGAGCTTTACATGAGAAAGTTTCGCGACGGCGCGACGATCACGGTCGAGCCTTTTCGCGTAGGATCGTTCCCGCTGGTGAAAGATTTGGTCGTTGATCGCGGGGCGCTGGATCGCATTGTGCAAGCCGGTGGGTTCATTTCCGCGCGCGCTGGCTCCGCGCCGGAAGCGAACTCGACCCCGATTCCCAAGCACGATGCCGATCTGGCAATGGAAGCGGCAGCCTGCATCGGATGCGGTGCCTGCGCAGCAGCCTGTCCAAATGGATCGGCCATGCTTTTCACGGCTGCGAAGGTGTCGCATCTATCGCTCTTACCGCAGGGCCATCCAGAACGAGAAAGTCGTGTGCTGCGAATGGTCAGTGTGATGGATGCGGAAGGATTCGGCAATTGCACGAATACATACGAATGTGAGGCAGTTTGCCCAGCCGAGATCAGTGCCAGCTTTATTGCCAAGCTCAATCGCGAATACGCACGAGCGGCGGTGCAACGCAGCGCAGGCGAATAGGTTCAGCGCGCACGCACAATCTTGTGCGCAACTTTGCCCGACCCTGGCGACCTTGTAATGCCATTGTCGGCATGCGATGAAATTGCAATGCCGAAAGCAAAAACAAAAGCGGCGAGCGCAAACGCATACGCCGTACTCGGTTCCGACGAAGCAGAAGTTAAACGCGTGGCCGCAGAGCTAGCGTCTAATTTGACGCCACCTGGCGCAGGCGATTTCGGATTGGAAGTCATTGATGGCGTCGCAGATAACGCCGATCAGGCCGAAACGCGGGTAAGATCGGCAATCGAGGCACTCCAAACACTGCCGTTTTTCGGCAGCGCAAAAGTAGTTTGGCTAAAAAACGTCAATTTTGTCGGCGACGAACAAAAAGCGCGCTCGGCCGCGGTGCAATCAGCCTTGGAGGAATTGTCTGAGTTAATCGACAGCGGTTTCGGTCCCGGTATCACGCTCTTGATGAGTGCGACTGACGTCGATAAACGCCGTTCCTTTTACAAGATGCTGCTCAAACGAGCGGACGTTCAAGTTTTTGACCGGCTCGATTCCAGTCGAGGGGGATGGGAAGAAGAAGCACTTGAGATGGTTCAACAGCGCGTCAAAAAAAGAAAACTCCAATTCGACGGCGATGCGCTCGATCTTTTTGTGTTGCTGACTGGCGGCGATACGCGGCAGATCGAGAACGAACTGGAAAAGATCGACACGTTTCTTGGAAAAGATCGCGTCGTGCACGCCGAGCTTGTTCGTGAGCTAGTACCGCTTTCTCGGGCAGGCGTCATCTTTGAGTTAGGTAATGCGCTCGCGGCGCGCGATCTGCAACTGTCCCTTAGGCTGGTGCGGCGTCTATTGGATCAAGGTGAAAGCGCCATCGGCATTTTGCTCGTGGCGATTGTTCCGACGATCCGCAATTTATTACTCGCGAAGGATCTGATGGAACGGCATCGCCTGCCGCGGCCGTATTCTCCGTTCCAATTCATCTCCGCAATCAACCGCCTGCCTGCCGAGGCAACAGATCATTTGCCGCGTAAGAAAGATGGCTCGGTCAACGCTTACGCGCTTGGGATTGCCGCACAACAGGCGGGTCGGTTCGAAACGACTCAATTAATTCAGGCCATGCGAGCATGTCTCGTAGCAAATATTCAGTTGGTTACCACGCAGCTTGATCACGAACTGATCTTGACTGAAGTGGTCGTTAAGTTGCTCGGACGTTAACTGAACGCTTGTAGCCGCCGACCTCTGGACGGCGCGAGGCGCGGCTGCTTAACAAACAGGCGCCGCACTTCACACAGCGAAGCGTCTACAGGTCAAGCGCTTTCGACCTGTCTCCTCGCAACCGGACCGATGTATGGGATGTCCCAGCGAACACCCGTGAATGCTTTTACCGTCGCAACAATCCAAATAATCAGGAACGCAATATGTACTAACCCTGATACAATGGACCAGAAAAATACCAGAATGCCGCCTATTCCCGGAATACTTCCAAAAATGGCATACACGATTTGCGACGCCACGTTGAACAGCAGCCATGCGCCACCAAAGATGATCGATTGCATGGCGTAGAACCGCACAAAATTGTCCTGCTTTTCGAGGACATAAAAGATGATGCCGCCGATCAACGGAATGCAGGCGATTGCTGCAGCCACATTGGAAGGTAAACCGGTTGCTGTGGATTTTGCCGTCGTCCCGGGTTCGGGACCTGGCGGAGGCGGAGGTTGAGTGGGCACTTCGTCTGGCATGACTTACATACACAAACTGGAAAGTGTATTGTCAAGCAACTTCCTTATGCGTAGTTCTTTTTCGCTTTTGTTCCCCAAGCAAGCCAAATATGATGCGTTCCCGAGAGACAATATCTATGGCCAAGAATTCCAGTTTTGCGGGCGCCTTCACTCTGATCGAGGTGATCGTCGTCCTTGCGATCATCGTTATCATGATGTCCATGGTCTATCCGGCCTACACCACCATTTCGGAGCGCGCCAAAGCGACAAAAGACATGAGCAACCTGCGCCAGGTCGGATTCGCATTGCAAACATACCTCAACGATAAGGATGGCGTTCTTCCGGCAATAAATGCTGCGCCAGGGATCGGCACCGACCTAAATCCGGTCATCTACCCGAATTACGTCGGAAAAACTAGGAAAGTTTTCCAATCGCCTTTTGACAAACGGTCTGGTTTGGAAACGGACAGTGCACCGGTTAGTTACGGCATCAACGAAAACATGTACACGGCGTCTCCTGGGATCGCAGGGAACATGGGGAAGGTCGTATCGCCCGCTTCGACGATTTTTATGGCGCCTAATTACAGTGGAAATCCTTCTCTCAGAACTTCATGGACGGGCGTTGCCACAAGTGTACCCAATCTAGCTGCGGGAGGGGGCGTAGGGATGACGGTTGGACCACAACGCAATGGCACACAAATCAACGCACTATTCTGCGACTTGCACGTTGAGACCATGACGTTCGGTCCGGCAAGCACAGCCGGGACGTTCAAAGATACAACGAAACATTGGGACCCGACGCAATAGAAAATCGGGCTTCCCGCATCACCATCTCTCTTGATAGGCATAGTTATCGCGTGCTTATCGGCCAAGGTTTGTTCAAGCAATTCGCGGCGTGCGCGGGCAAAGTTCTCCCGGGCAGGACATGCGCGATTATTTCCGATAGCAATGTTGCACCGCTCTTCGCTGGTCGAGCCAAACGAAGTCTGACATCAGTCGGCTTTAAGCCGACCTTGATCACGATTCCAGCAGGCGAGAAATCGAAGACACTCCAACAAGCCGGCGCAATTTGCGAGCAGATGATCGCTGCAGGATTGGATCGCCAATCTTTTGTAATTGGTCTCGGGGGCGGAGTGATTGGTGATATCTCCGGGTTTGTGGCGGCGATTTATCATCGCGGCATTCCTCATGTTCAGATTCCTACGACGCTGCTGGCGATGGTAGATAGCTCAATCGGTGGAAAAACCGGCGTGAACACTGCCGACGGAAAGAACTTGATCGGCGCGGTGCATCATCCATCACTGGTGATCGATGACTTGGAGGTTTTGAAAACGCTGCCTCGCCGCGAGTTCAATCAGGGATTCGCGGAAGTCATCAAGCACGCGATTATCGCGGACGCGAAAATGTTCGGGATGCTTCAATCGTGGAAAGCAAGCGACGCGCTTGCCCTACAACAACTGATTTGCCGAAACGTAAAAATAAAAGCCAAAATTGTCGGAGAAGATGAGCAAGATCGCACTGGCAAGCGCGCCCTTCTCAACTTTGGACATACCGTGGGTCACGCGATTGAGCGCGCGGGAGATTACGGGAAATTTCTGCACGGCGAAGCCCTCAGCCTGGGCATGGTCGTCGCATGCGCTGTTTCAATTAAAAGAGCGGGCCTCCCGCCCAAGCAACGCGATGCGGTGATCGAGCTTCTGAAGCGATTCGATTTGCCAACAAAATTGCCGAAACATTTCTCCCGCGGCAAAATTTTCAACGCCCTGAAGTTTGATAAGAAATTCGAAGGCGGAAAAATCCGCTTCGTGGTGACGCCGAAAATAGGCTCGGTGCACCTTACGGACGACGTCACGCTAGAGAACATCCGAGAGGCAGTACGCGCACTGTAGGGCGTCTGTGCCAAACGCCATAGCGTTTCACAGAATGGAGCCGGCGGGAGCCGAGCGACATGGACGGGCTGGTCGAGAGACCGAGCGAGTGGGGGCGAGCGAGTCAAACGCCCTACAATACAGGGATCAGGTCAATCGCCCTTGCCGCGCGCTTTGGAATAATATTCGATTAATCCATCCGCCACGCTGTCCGCGTATTCGCGGAAGATGCTTTTGCGTTCCGAGCCGTTAACATTGCGAGTTCCTTCGTAATCGCCAGCCTGAATACGGGCGAAGGCGTCTTTGCTGTTCATCACATAGGGTTCGCAATAAACCACCGGACAACGATAGAGCCGCGTAGCGAGTAGATTGCGCGCATAAACATAGCCACTGCTGCCAATCTTGGTCGTGCTATTCGTGGTCGGATATTGATATGGCGGCAGTTGAGTTTCGCGAGCCATCGTAGTGGCGATAGTATCCACCAGCGGCAATTCCTCTTCGTAAGCTCGACTGAGAAGTCGCCGAATCATTTCGAAACGTTCGTCGTCGTATTCGAGCTCCTGCTGCAAATAGGAACCATTCACAAGAAGATGAAGATGGTTGCTGTCGATCAGCGTCGGATTATTGGGGTCGCCCCAGCCTTCGGCATTGAAATGCAAACAAAGGACAAGATCGGGATGTAATTTGAAGTTTACCAGCGCCGCCCGACGCCGAATCTCGCTGTAACGGTAAAATAAAATTTCGCTCTGCCAGCGAATCGTTTGCTCCTTCTCAGGATCATTTGGATCGAGAACGTCAGAGCGGGGCTGTGGCACGCCGTTTCTAATCAGGATTTTCCTGGCCAATTCCCGAAAATCATCGGGACGTTTTGTCGTAACCGGTTCGTTGCTATTTCGGACAAAAAAGACTTTTGCGCCTAATTCGCGCAATCGAGGCGCCAGCAGCCGCGCGACTTTCAACGTCAGATCACCCTCCTGAACCGGCTGGGTGCTGCCGACTTGAAAATAGCGCTCTTCCATCTTTGTCCATTCGCCGCCCAGATGCCCTGGATCCAGCGCAATTCGCAAGCCTGAGAGCGACTTGTCTGCTTTCGCAGGTGGCAAGGATTTAGCGGGATGCCAAAGACGCGGCACCGGATCGCGCGAGGCGGCACCCTTTGCGAACTGCAAAATGAAAAACCTTTGCGACTCGCGGTTAGTCAAAATCCGCGCTGTGTCGGTGTTTATTTCAATCAAATCAGGAGGAAAACCGTGCGTGCAATAAACATCATAAATTAAATGCGCGAATTCATCGTGGGTGATTGTCTCCTGATAATGTTCCAGTACGCTCCAGCGCGGATGCGCGCCGAGAATTCCCAGATTCTCCGCTGCCCGAGCGGTAAGCGCCAGGGTCAAAAAGCAAAACGTTAGCAGGGCCGTGCGCTTCATGATCGCGAGCATAGAGCATTGATGGTCGGAATTCTCCCACTGTCATCCTGAGCGAAGCGAAGGACCTCACACAGGCTGGTTGATCCCACAAGGTCAGATGCGTGATATTTCAGTTTGTGTGAGATCCCTTGCCCTCTCCGCGGCTCGGGATGACAAGGTGCTTTGGCGTGACTAGTGTCGCACCATGCTAACGGTTCTTATCCTAGGCGATATCGTTGGTGAGCCGGGACGTACGGCCGTCATTACCAGGCTGCCGGAACTAAAAGAAAGGCAGGCCTTGGACTTTATCATTGTTAACGGCGAGAACGCGGCCGGCGGTCGCGGCATAACGGGAAAAATCACCATTGATCTCTTGCGCGCTGGCGTATCGGTCATCACGACAGGCGATCACATATGGGACCAGAAAGATATCCTTGCGTTCATCAGCACGGAGCCGCGTTTGTTGCGCCCGGTGAATTATCCTGATGGCACGCCTGGGAGCGGGTCGATCGTCCTGGAAACGACGAAGGGAAAAATCGGCGTTATCAACGTGCAAGCGCGCACGTTTATGCAGCCAATTTTGGAAAACCCGTTCCGCTCGGTGGACGCAGTGGTGAGTAAGATGCGCAAGGAGACCGCGAACATCATCGTGGACGTTCACGGAGAGACTACCAGCGAGAAAATAGCGATGGGCCGGTTCCTCGACGGAAAAGTTTCTGCCGTCATTGGAACTCACACCCACGTTCAGACCGCCGACGAGCAGATTTTCCCGGGGGGCACGGCTTTCCTCTGCGACGCGGGCATGTGCGGTCCGATAAATTCCATCCTGGGGCGCGCCATTGATCCAATCATGAACCGGTTCATCTCGAACCTGCCGGCATCGTTTCCGGTCGCCGGCGGCGAAGTGCGCCTTCATGGAGCGCTAATCCAAATCGACGAGAGCACCGGCCGCGCAGTGCGAATTACACGCGTCGATGAGCCTGGGCTTAGTGAACTTGCTTCCTCGGAACCAGAACCAAAGATCGACGTCGAGCAGACGCCATCTCCAGAACAAACTTGAAACAGTTCCGCTTGCGGCCAACTGTTCGCAGCCTGAACTTCGAATTGTTTAAGAACATCAACGTCCAAAAGAAATTATGAAAAAAATCTTCGTTTTTACTTTCATGGTGACCCTCGCGCTCGGTGGTGCGCCCCTATACAGCGCGGAAGCCCCGAAAGAGGCAAAGGAGGCAAACAAGCTCGCCCGAGAAGGCGCAGAGGCCTCTAAGAATCAGGACTTCGACAAAGCCGTTGAACTGCTTAAGAAAGCGACGGATCTCGACCACAAATACGCAGATGAGCTAGCGGCCGTTTATCAGCAACGTGCATACGCGGCCGCCACGAACCAGCAATTTGAGGATGCCGCCAACGATTACGGTGAAGCGATTAAACTTAAGCCAGACGATGCGCGAATTTACGAACAGCGCGCAGCGGTGGAAATGAAACTGAATGATAATGACAAAGCACTGTCTGATTATTCCGAAGCGATCAAACTCAAGCCCAGCGAAGTGCGGTATTACGCTTACCGCAGTTACATTTACGAGATTAAGGGCGATATCAAAAATTCGATGGCTGACGCCGACAAAGTGCTAAAACTTGATCCGAAAAATCAGGAGGCGGTCAGCCGCAAAAAGCGCTTGGAAACACTGCAAACCATGAGGGCAACGCCTCCGCCTCCCCCGCCAGCTTCAACTAAGACTTCCCCGGCGGGCGCGCACACGCCGCATAAGCCGTAATCGTTATTTAGCCAGCAACGGACGCAATTCGTGCCAACGCATTAACGGCGCCACGTCAACGTGCGCTTTTCAGAATGGATCCGCTGGGCCGCGGTGAGACGATGCCGAACAGTCCGTCGGAACCGCAAAGTTTAGGACGTTTGCGGCTCCGCCGATGAAACCGCGGGCTCCTGTCCTTCAGCTGGTTCTGCCGCCGCGGTGAAACGCCGCTTCCGCCGGTTGGCCGGCAGAGGCGCCAGGGTCATGGTGATATTGCGTCCGGCGACTTTTGGCTCCATCTCCACCTGCGACATTCCCGAGAGATCATCGCGAACTTTGTGCACGAGCTGCATGCCAAATTCCTGGTGCGCCATTTCGCGGCCGCGAAATTGCAGTTGGACCCGCACCTTATTTCCCCGATCCAGGAATTCTTCGCCGTGCCGGATTTTCGTCAGATAATCGTGATCGTCGATGTTAACGCGAAACTTGATTTCCTTCAGCTTCGACCCGGACGGCCTTTTATCCTTGGTCTGTTTGGAGACATCGTACCGGAACTTTCCAAAGTCGATGATCTTGCAGACCGGCGGGGTGGCGGTTGGGGCGATCTCCACCAGATCGAGACCAAGACTTTGAGCTTTGCGCAAGGCGTCACTTAGCTTCATGACGCCAAGCTGTTCGCCGGTAGACCCCATGATAACCCGGATTTCTCGGGCGCGGATCCGACCGTTTACACGAATTTGTGGTTGCAGATTCGAACTAGCTCCTGGCCGACGGAGCGGGAGTGCGCCGCGCCGCCGTATTTCCATTTATCGCAATTCCCGGCGCCACCCTCGGCAAACGCCCCGGACACTCTAACTTCGCCACAGCTGCGATTCACCGCGACGAGAGCTCGCATCAGTAATCGCGAGCCGAAGGGAAGTTGTAGGCAACAATTTCGCGCTGGCAAGGCGAATCTCGTGACAACCAAGTGTCGATCTTCCAACGATCACTTTGCCGGCGGGTCGCCAAAATGCGCCTTGTGCGCAGCGTACGCATCAGCGTCATCGAGCATCGAATCGAGCGTTGCTGTCAGCGGCTCGCGTTTTACAACCCCGGAAAACACTGCGCGATCGCCAATTTCCGTGTCTATCAAGAATGCCGGGCGTTGCGTGATCTGCAGCGCATGAAATTCCGCCGTTGATGCGCGAACGCGCTTCTCGATCTCGGGCGAACGCGCGCGCTCCAGCAGCTCTTTCTTATCAATCTTGCTCGCTGCCGCACCGATCTCGGCGGCAAGCTCCCAATCACTGATTTTTTTTCCCTCGCGCAGCGCGGCGTGAGATAGCGCCAGGCGAACGCGATCATCGACGAAACCAAAGTCCTTCGCGGCTTCGGCCACGCAATTCGGCGCGAGCCACTCCGGCAAACTGGGATCGTACCAATCGGTGTTGAGCATGAACGGCGAACGCATCATCATTCCGCTGCGTCGATAAAACCATTGCTCCTGTTCCCGTGAAGTGGGCAAACCACTCGGATCCATCAATGCGATCTTCCACTGAAACTCGACGCGAGCTTCGTAGCGTCTTTTCAATTCTGCCCAGGTCGGCTCAGACCAAAAACACCAGGATGAAACAACGTCGAGATAATCGGTTACAGTGATACGCATGCTTCAAAGTTAAAAAGGTTGAAAAAGTTACAAGGTCGAAAAGTTTGGGCGTTGAAGCGTTTTACCGATAAAGCGATGAAGCGGGTGATTCTTGTTGCCGCTTTAACGCTTTAACGAGTCACGAACTCACGGGTGGGCCAACGATGCAATCCTTTTAACGAATTAACTCTTTTAACTTTTCACTCTGACCGTGGACCTGAATCATATTTTTCTTTTTCTGGCAGTGATTTCACCGCTGCTAGTGCTGGCCCGGGCATGGCGCCCCGGAGCGTCTTATCATGGCTGGCGTATCGCTGCGCTTGTTGTGCTCGCCATTACCGCCGTCGCGTGGATTCTCGCTCCCCGCGCCGCTGGCTATGTCGGCGGTTTGGCCTGGACCGTCCTTCTCTTTCTTCCAGCGATTGGCTTACGCAAAATGACAGAGCTCGCCGCGCAGGGAGACTACAAATCGGCTGCAAAACTCGGCACAATTCTTCAAATCTTGCACCCCAGCGCCGAGTTGCGCGATCAGGTCCGATTATTTCAGCGTTTGGAATCTCACCGAAACCATCCTGTTGCTTTCGCATCCGTTCCAGTCGCAAACCGTGTTCGGCATAGCCAACTCCGAAGCGCGCCGGCAGTTCTTGTGTTGATTCTGCTCAACGTAGTCGCATTTCTTTTTGAGATTTCCGTTGGCGATCTGAACGACTCGGAAGTTCTGCATCGAGTCGGCGCGCTCGAGCCTTATGCTGTGATCGCCCAGGGCGAATACTGGCGACTTTTCACGGCGCTCTTCTTACACGGGGGTTTTACCCATCTGCTTTTCAACGTTTTCGCGCTTTATATTCTTGGCCCGCCGTTAGAACGGTCCATAGGAACAATCCGGTTCGCCGTATGCTATCTGATTTCCGGGCTCGCCTCCAGCGCAGGTGTTGTGGGTTTAACGGTACTCGGATTTGTACAAGTCGGCCAGCTCGTTGGCGCATCGGGTTGTATCATGGGAATCGTCGGCGCGTGGGCAGGATTTCTCTTGCGACATCGTCATGCGCCGCAGGCGAGACAACGCCTGGCAAACGTTGGGATGATCGTAGCAATTCAAATCGCCTTCGATCTTTCAACGCCACAGGTGAGCATGGCGGCGCACCTCTGCGGTCTGATCGCCGGATTCTTTCTCGGGCTCGTCCTCGCGCCGCGTGGTTAGGGTACGCCTCTTGGCGAAGCGGAACGAGACGTAACATGGGAACAAACTTGCCTTTGTACGCACCTTTCCCTTGAGGCAATGCCGTTCGCAATAGAATCTTCGTTTTTCTTCGCTACCTTCTGTGGAAATCTGTCAGTGATCGGGGTCACCGACCCTGGCTACAAGAACTCGCATGCCGACTTTTCAAACGTATAACGTGACTCCCATCCTGCCGGCGGCGCTCGAGCCGCTGCGCGAGATGAGCTTCAACTTGTGGTGGACGTGGGAACCGGCCGCCCGTCGGCTCTTTCGCCATCTCGATCCCGAGCTTTGGAACCGGACAAATCACAATCCCGTCCGAATGCTTCAGCTTTCGCGGCAATCCAGGCTGGAAGAACTGGCACAGGACAAAACTTTCCTGCGCGAGTTGAAGCAGGTCTTTGAGGAATTCGAAAAATATCTCGGACGCCACGACACTTACGGAAAGACAGGAGCTGGTAGCGCGATCAAGAATCCGATCGCCTATTTCTCGGCTGAATTTGGTTTTCACGAGTCGATCCCGAATTATTCCGGGGGTCTTGGGATACTCGCTGGCGACCATTGCAAGTCGGCGAGCGATCTGGATTTAAATTTCGTTGCGATTGGTTTGCTTTATCGGCACGGCTATTTCCGGCAACAGATCGACAAGGATGGCGTTCAGGCAGCGATCAATCTGAATCAAAATTTCTATCACCTTCCGATCCGTGAAGCTCTCCGTAGCAATGGGAAACCGCTTATTTCCGTAGCCATTCTGGATCGACAGATTTTTGCCAGGCTCTGGGAATTGCGCGTTGGAAGGGTAAGCCTCTATCTGCTCGACACCGATATTCCGGAAAACAGCGCCGAGGACCGTTTGATCACTGCCGAGCTCTATGGCGGTGATCTCGAGATGCGCATGCGTCAGGAGATCATGCTCGGGATTGGTGGCGTCAAAGCACTGGCTGCGCTCGGCATTCAGCCGGCCGTGTTTCACATGAACGAAGGACACTCGGCGTTTCTGGCGCTCGAACGCATTCGTCTCAATGTGGTGGAGAAGAAGCTCGACTTTTATTCAGCACTTCAGTTGGTAGCGGCGGCCAATGTTTTTACAACGCATACTCCCGTTCCCGCAGGCAATGACTCGTTCCCGCGCGAAATGATGCGGAAATATTTCGGTAATTTCGCCAAGGAACTAAACATTCCATTCGACGAGTTGTTCACCTTCGGTCAGACCCGCCTCGATCCAAACGACCCGTTCAGTATGACCATCCTGGCGCTGCGTCTCAGCCGGCACGCGAACGGGGTAAGTAAATTACATGGTGAAGTCACTCGATCGCTTTGGAAAGACGTATGGGCTGGCGTCCCGGTTCACGAAGTACCGATCACCAGCATCACAAACGGCGTTCATACCAAAACCTGGATGGCGCCGGAGTTCGCCGCACTTTATCGCAAGCATCTCGGTGCGTGGGAGGAACACCTTGCTGAGCCGGAGTTCTGGCGTGGCGTCATTGATATTCCCGATGCCCAACTTTGGGATACGCATCAAAAACTCAAACTCCGGCTGATTGAGTTTGTGCGTGATCGGGAACGACGGCGTCGCGAACGTATGGGGGAATCGCCGGAGTCTATTCGCAGGGTTAACCGCATTCTTGATCCGGAAATTTTGACCGTAGGTTTTGCGCGCCGTTTCGCGACTTACAAACGGGCTACGCTTTTATTCAGCGACAAGGAACGCTTGAAGCGATTGCTGAATGACGCGACGCGTCCGGTGCAGTTCATTTTTGCAGGCAAAGCACATCCACGTGATGAAGCCGGCAAGGCGCTCATTCAGGAAGTTTACAAATTTAGCCACGAAGCTGGCCTGGAAAATCGCATCGTGTTTCTGGAGGACTACGACAGCTACATCGCGCGCCGCCTGGTGCAGGGTGTCGATCTTTGGCTGAACCATCCGTTGCGTCCCCTGGAGGCGAGCGGAACCAGTGGAATGAAAGCGGCGCCTAATGGCGGAATTAATTTGAGCGTCCTCGATGGTTGGTGGCGTGAAGGGTACAACGGCAGCAACGGCTGGGCTATTGGCGCGGAGATCAATAACGGAACCACGGAATTTCAGAATGAAGTGGACGCGAGCAGTCTTTACCAATTACTGGAAAACCAAATCGTTCCTCTCTATTACGCGAAACCGGACGGCAAACTTCCTCTCGCGTGGTTGCAGTTGATGCGCGAATCAATCCGCAGCGTCACACCGGTGTTCAACACACAGCGGATGGTGAAGGAATACACCGAGCAACTTTATGTTCCGGCCGCGCAATCGTACGAGAATTTTTCCCGCGACGGCTGCGGCGCCGCCACGCACCTGAGCCAGTGGAAAACGCAAATACGCAAGGATTGGCCGGCGGTGAAGATTTCGGACGTTCAGATTGGAAACAAAGATCGACAAAGCATTTTGGTCGGTGAATCGCTACAGGTCACGGCACGAGTGCATCTGGGTACGGTCGATCCACAACACGTGCGAGTGGAGGCTTACCACGGTGAAATTGATAACGGTGACATCCGCAATCCTTCGGCGACCCTCCTCAATCAAAGCGGCCGCGCCGATGGAGACGGCAATTATGTTTACCAGGGAGCAGTTCCGGCGTTTGAAAGCGGCACGTATGGTTTCAGCGTACGCGTCGTGCCTACGCACCCGTGCCTTATGCAAATGCACGAACTGCGCTTGATCACTTGGTCATAGGACTAGCCCCATGGAGTGGTTGTCATGTTGAGCGAGGCGAAACATTTCTGTTTATTCCTCTGAGGAGTATTCACTCAGAAAGATCTGAGGTTCTTCGCTTCGCTCAGAATGACATTTCGAAAGTGGTAAATTTTGATGTCAACCACTAGACGTGCGCCATTGCTTGCGTCCGATCGCAGTCTCGGCAAGCTGCCGAGACTTACAGGCTAGCAGCCTGTGCTCCCCAGAAGCACGCAAACGGTCGGGCGTGCAAGCAGCACCTTCCAAAAGCGCCGCCTGCCCTAATTCTGCGGTTTGGAAACGGCCGCTCCTTGTTTCGGTGAAAATAAGCCGTTGCCTTCATCGAGATAGATGGTTGAGCCAACGCGCGAAATTTGAAGCGATTGTCGCCAGGTTCCTGCCGCGAAATCTTTTTTAGCTCCCATTGCTTTCGTTTCCGTCTTTCTTCCAGCTACGACCCGATCGATGTTAATCATTGCTTCGGACAAAATTCTGCCGTCCATTTCGTTCGACGCGTTAAATCCAAGAATGTGCAAAATTGTCGGCGCAAGATCGACGTTGCCTGTCGGTAAATCGTCCGTCTGTCCGCGACGAAAATCTGGGCCTGTCGCGATCAGAGCATTATGCAGGTCGAATCGGCTGAGCGTGGCGTGGGTCCCCTCTCCTGCTGGTCGTTGCCAATCAGCGTCAATCATTCCCGCTGCGCCGAACTGATTTTTCGAATCATTCCAACGGAACGCCATGACAATGTCCGGCGCATGTGCGTTATCGATCTTGGCGTCATCTAAACGGAAGGTGCCTGGTAAACCCTGTCTGGTAAAAATTACTCCCGCGAAATCCGATTGCTGCAAAAATTCGACAAGGCGGTGCGTCACCGTGGCTTCGTGTGCGACGACATAGAACAGAACGCTACCGCCATTCCCAACCAGCATGATCTCTCCAGCTTTCGGCTCGCCATCAAATTCAGTCTTAGCAGCGAAACCGGCATCGCTCAGGATTTTTCGCAAATCAACGGATCGTTTGATTGTTGAGAATCCGTGATCGGAAACGACAAACAGATCCGTTGCTTGACGCGCAGCCCGGCTATCTAACGCCGCCAGAATAACAGCGAGATTTTCATCCGACGATTTGATCGCAGCGAGCGCAGGTGGCGCGCCGGGCGCGCATTCGTGCTCGGTTAGATCCGGCTCGCCCAGCCAAATCACCGACAAAACTGGAACGCCATCTTTCCAAAGGAAGTCTGTTACTGCTTTGGTCGTCCAAACGTCGCGTTGTAAATGTCCAGATGGAAAGGGGCCCAGCGCGGCAGTGATGTGAGTAAGAATATCACGTGGAAGCGCCTGCCCCGCGAACAGCGTGACGGAATTTTTCCCAAGCCCCCCACCTGCATGTCGATCCAGCAAAAGACCGACCGTTTTCGCGCTGGCAACTACTGTTCGCTCACCCGCGCGTTGAAGAAGATCGGTGATGGTCGGAACGGAAATGTACTTGCCGCCGGAAAGTTCATCCCCCTTGGCCACAACTATCGGACTCTCGACACTGACCGATTGCGCGCGGTCGATCTCCGGGCGGTACGCATAATTTGCTATTACGCTGCTCCGACCGGGATAAACGCCAGTCACGAGTGTCGTGCCGTTTACCTGTGTCGCGCTTGGATAAACCGCATGGTGATTGCGGAAAGTGACTCCTTCACGTGCAAGCTTCCAAAGCGTCGGAGTTGTTTCCTCGCTGACAAAATCCGGGCGCATTCCATCCCAAACCACAACAACGACGTGTCGATCGACTTTTGGAGAACCCGCCGCGAGGACGGCAAGTTGCGCGCAATAAATTAGCGTTAGGCTGGCGAGCAACAGGTGACGTTTGCGAATCATGTGCATCGCTCGCAAACTACGCAGATCCCCTGAGATTGGTAGGGCGCGCCGCTACGCGTTTCATCGCCGACGATGCACGCGGATGCGCGCTGACTCTTCGTCTCGGCTTTAGCGAAACTACGCTTTTATGCGAACCCTCTTGCGTTGTGGATGCTTCGGCGCGCCCGGCGGTCGCGCCCTACCATCAATGCATTGACCTTCACACCCTCTTTCCTAGCGTGTTCCGATGCGACGAATCTTTTTCCTTGTGTCGAGTCTGCCCCTGGTTTCCGTATTCGCCGCTCCGCTCGTTCCTACCGCGCCCGGGACGACGTGGCGATACAGAATGACGGAAGAAGTTGGAAAAGGCCTTACTATTTCGAATTTGAAACCAGACGCCGATGGAAAAGTTCGGCTGCCAGTACTCTACCGACTTGATGGAACAGAAGACGTTGACGGGAAAGAGCTTCTCAAGTTCGAAATGCACCGGGCCAGTTCAATCACGAATACAGATCTCCTTACCGTCGATGAACATGGAATAACCTGTTGGGCGCGAATTAATCTTGATGGCGAAATGGTCAAGTTTAATCCGCCGCAGACTATGGTTGCCGCACCGCTAAAGCAGGATGCGACCTGGAATTTCGATGGTCAGGCCGGCGATTTAAAAGTGCATCAGCAGTACAACGTGACCGGAGAAGAAGATATCGAAGTTCCGGCTGGCGAATTTCATGCGTTCCATATTCGCGGAGAACAAAGCTCACCCAGCCGGATGACAATTGACCGCTGGTTCGTGCCAGGTACCGGGATTGTTAAAGATGTTACCACCATGCGCGCCGCAGACGGCGATTTACTCGAGCGAATTTCCCTGGAACTGGCGGAGCGACCCAAAATCGAGAACAGACCAGAGGTCAAATCGGACACCGCGTCGAAAAGGCTGTCTGTGAGCTTCGCAAAAGATCAATTCGGGAAAGCAAGCACGACGTTCTCATCCGATACACCCCAAATTTACGTGCGTTGGCAGGGACAGCGCCTGCGAAAGGGAGGAAAGTTGAAAGCTGTGTGGATCGCGGAGAACATCGGCGAAGATTTTCCACAAGACTACAAGGTGGATGAAGCGTCAGCGACGGTCGAAAGTCAAAATGCTCGTGGAGCGTTCACGTTGGCGCGCCCGGAAGATGGTTGGGCCGTCGGGGATTACCGCGTCGAATTCTACGTCGACGACATTTTGGCGGAGACAGCGAAGATAAAAATTGTGGAGTAACGGACGGCTATGGCAGCACGATTCCTGCTTTGGGGCAGGAATTTTCTTGAATCTGGACCGAGGCGCTGCTGCATCCTAACTAGAGAAATCATATTTCCCATGAAGAAGATCACGATCGTACTTCTGACCGTCTGCGTCGCTTTGGCTGCTGGATGTCGATGGGTTGGCGTTCGCGGCAATGGCCACATCGAAACGGATGACCGAACGATTAGCGCCTTCACCGAGAT
>JBKPLM010000045.1:0-6273 GCA_046731655.1 Verrucomicrobiota bacterium
CATTCCGTTTCGTTTGGCACGGAGTTCGACTTAATCACGCGCTCAGGAGTTTTTGGATCAACAACGAAAAAGGGTGAGCTCGCCAGCTTGCGCAAATAATCGACCACGATCTCCTGTTGTTTGGGATTATAGAGGTACAGACCGCGCACCAGGATGCCATCGATTGACTTTGCGTCGACAGCCGCAGTTTTCGTTGCCGGCACAGAAGTTGGTTGAGGAGGCAAAGGCGCAGTTTCTCCGGCGCGTTTTCCGCCCGCGCCCAGGAGTTTTCCACCCGAGGTCGCCCCGAGCTCGGTGATCCAGAAATCGGCCTCAGGCAGGCGCGCGTTTAAATCTTCAAGGATTTGTGGCCAGACGTCGCGGTCATTAATTGCAGTAATAAGCGGAGTAGCGACGCTATCGAGTGAGGGGATCTGTTTTTTGAGTTTATCAAGCTGCGCTTCTGCTCCTCGCATGGAGGCATTCTTTTGCTGTATCAACTCGGCGGTCTGGCGTGTTACCTGAGCCGCCCGCGTGTAATATATCGACCCACCCAGCATTGCGAGAATCACGCATGCGGCAGCAGTAATGAAGAACGGCCGACGCCGCTCCAATTCCTGCCTTCGAACAACGCTTGCCGGAAGCAGGTTTAACTCCATTGGACAAATCGTTACGCTGCGCAGCGCCAGGCCAACTAATTCGCCAAGGAGATGCGCGGACTGCGCGACACCCGAGGCCGAGGCTGCTTCCGATACAGCTACGTTTCGAAGCGGATTAAAGAACTCGATTGGCAGCTGGAATTTCTCGTGGAAAAACTCGCGCATGTAGGGCATACCCGCGGTTCCGCCACAAAGAAAGATGCGGTCCGGCCGGGTTCCTCCCTGTTGCGCCCGATAATGACTGATCGAACGCATCAACTCCGCGTGCAGTCGGGTCATCGTGCTTCGCGCCAGCTTGGAGACACGGGCTACATCGTGGTCTGAGGGCTCGGCGTAAGCGCCGCCCAGCCCCACAAAGCCGTCTCGCTTCTTGCGAGTTTCTGCCGCCTCGAAAGATTCGCCCAATTCCCTGGCAATTGCTCCGGTAATCGCGCTGCCGCCAATAGGAAGACTGCGCGAAAAAAATCTTCGCGGCTCGATAAAGAGAACATTGGTTGTGCGCGCCCCCACATCCAGGAGCAGCGAGCAGTCGTTGACGTTGGGGTGGCTATAGCGAAACGCATTGTAGAGTGCCATCGGCGCCATATCGATCGTGGAAGTATGCAGCCCAGTTTCTTCCACAGCGCCGTTAACGTCATCGAGTAGATCGTGCTTAATCGCGACCAGGATAACTTGAATTTGCTCGTCCAACCCGCCTCCAACCACCTGATAATCCCAAACCACGTCGTCGATCGGGAACGGAACATTTTGTTGCGCCTCGAACGCGATGACTTTCTCCAGCTTTTCGTGTTCGAGGGATGGCAGTTTAACAAAACGCGCAAAAACCGATTGCGCGGGCAACGCGCAATTCACCGCGCCGTTTTTGATGCGTAACTCGTGCATCATTTCGCGCAACACTTCGGCCGTTTCGTGCAAGGCAGTGTGCGCCTCACGACGTTGGCCCGTCGCAGGATCGAGCGGCGTTTCTCGCAAACGATAATCCAATAAGACCAGGCCACCATGAGGCTGGACGCGGAACTCCGCCAGGCCAACGGTCTGGGAACCAAGATTGAGACTGATCAGGCGTGGTGCGATAGCCATGGGCTAAGAGCGTATTGGAAAATTACGACTCGGCATGGCTAAATTCTTCAACAGGCTCCTAAGATTTCCAAACTCCAAAACCCAAATCTCAGACAAATTTCAAGCTCGAAATCTCAAACACGCAAAACCAAATGAACCTCGACAGGGCCTGACGTGCGTTGCCGCGGTCGTGACTACGAGCGATGGTAGGAAGGATTAATCGGCAATTTCAATCTAAAAGATCCAGGCATTTCTCTTCTTTTCCTCGAATCCACAGGAAATAGATTGCAAAAATGACGTACAATTAGAGGCGGGTGTATGCGTACCCTTCTCGTTACTCCACCGCAAGTAATCGTGCGCGTTGCGAAGATACAGAACAAGATCGTAGCCGTTACCGCTCGGGAAAGGTTCTCCGTTGATTTTGAATCCACAGTCGAACGCGAAACTCAGGACGCGCTCGTCTGCCCGGGTTGTCGCGAAAATGTTCTCGTTCTTCGCGAAAGCAAGTAACTCACCGACGATGCGAGTCGAAAGTCGTCGCCCTTGGTACGATTTAGCCACAACGACCCAACCCAGCTCAACAGGGTATTCGTCTGCCGGCACAGTCGCTCGCGCATCGGCGAACACCTTATTCCGATACTCTGTTCTGGGGTGTTTCAACGCGCCTACTCCGATGAGTTGGTCATCTGGTGCTCGGAGAAACAAGAGACGGGAAGCATTGCGGATTCGTTGCGTTAAACCTTCTGGACTAACTGCGCCCCCTTCGATGACAAGCTTCTCGAAATCGGCTAACGCCTGCAATGTGCAATCCGAGGGCAAGAATATTGACGAAGTTAGCATCGCAGCGCCAAAGTTACCTCGCTTCCGAACGCAGAGTGGCGCGTACAGCTATCTTGGAGCCGCGAACGAGCGAAACCGAACGCTGCGTCCACTTCCATTCCATTCGTCGAATGACGCGCCGGCTGTGATCTGAAATTTGTCGTTACCGACCGTGCCGACAACATATGTCTCCCACATATCGCCGCCGCCTTTACCGCTCCATCGGCCATATAAGAAGCCCACTTCTCCGCCGCAATAGGCCGGATTCAACGATGAACTCAGCATCTCGTCGGGCGAATCTTTTGCGTCTGCTCCAAGATCCTTTCCATCCGTACCATGAACCCGGCCGGCACTCGGCCTTTGTGCCGCTGGCTGGGCACCGCTGAGGAATGCAGCCGGCAAGAAATCTCCCGACGTGAATCCCAACTGAACCCACGAACTCGCGAAGCCGTAGTTGGGGCCAACCATCCCGTTACTTAATTCCGGGCCGTCCAACCAAAGCGGCACCGAGCCGTTATGAAGCAGAAGTGAACTCTCGGCTGCGCCCCAAACTTTCGGTCGATAAAGATTCAGCGACAAAGGGGCACTTGCTGCACCAGCGGAGCGCAATTGTTCGTGTTTGGTCGAATGATGCGGCTGTTGCGCAACAGCCGGCAACAATGCGCCGAGCAAACCCATTGCGACGCAAAGCGCGCGGTTAACCATGATCCAATTCATATCCAAATAATGGGAAGCGCCAGCAAAATTTTCGGAAAGCCGACGTGATTGTCTTGTCATGTTGAGCGAAGCGAAACATCTCTGATTGTTACCTTAGCGTGCCGGGAGAACTTGATCAGAGATTCTTCGCTTCGCTCAGAAGGACAATTCATTTCCGCTACGACGCTTCATCGCTTCAACGATTCTTCAAAATATTCGATCGTTGTCTTGATTCCTTCCTCAAAATCCACGCGCGGTTCCCAATCGAGGACTTGTTTTGCGCGCGCGATGTCCGGTTGACGCACTCTCGGGTCATCGACAGGCAACGGTTTGTATTCGATTGCCGATTTTGTTCCGGTGATGCGAATGATCTCGTCAGCGAACTGTTTGATGGTCATCTCACGCGGATTACCGATGTTAACTGGTTCGTGGAAATCGCTCACGGCCAGCTTGAAAATTCCGTCGATCAAATCGGACACATAGCAGAACGAGCGCGTTTGCGAGCCGTCGCCAAAAACAGTTAGTGGCTGGCCCTTCAGCGCCTGCCCGATAAACGCCGGCACCACACGTCCATCGCGTAACCGCATTCGCGGCCCGTATGTGTTGAATATGCGCACGATCCTGGTGTCAACGCGATGATAACGATGATATGCCATCGTCATCGCTTCGGCGTAACGTTTTGCCTCATCGTATACGCCGCGCGGACCGATTGGGTTCACGTTGCCCCAGTAATCCTCCTTTTGCGGATGTTCGAGGGGATCGCCATACACCTCCGACGTTGACGCGAGAATGAACGTGGAGTTTTTGTCCTTCGCCAGGCCCAGAGTGTTGTGCGTGCCGAGCGCGCCTACTTTTAATGTGGGAATCGGGAGTTCGAGATAATCAATCGGACTGGCCGGGGAAGCGAAGTGAAAGACGTAATCGATTTTCTCTTCCGGTAGAAAAATGAAATTCGAAACATTATGTTTGATGAACTGAAAATTCTCGTTCCCGGCCAGGTGCCCGATGTTCGCCGTGTTACCGGTGATCAAATTGTCGATAGCGATGACCCGATGACCTTCCGCCAGCAATCGATCGCTCAAGTGCGATCCCAGAAAACCGGCGGCGCCGGTTACGACGGAAACAGCTTTCTTTGCGGCCATTGCGCGGTCTATCTAATGTTGACGGCGCAAGTTTACCAGCAGGAAGTGGTGGAGAATGACAAAGAGCTTCACTGCGTTAAACCGTTAAACCGTTGAAGCGAAGGGAGCCGTTATTCAAGTTTCGTCATTCCTTCATCGTTCGTCATTCGTGCTTCGTCATTGCCCGCGCATCGCTTGAAGCAAGAATAAATGGTGCGACGGTCACAGACCCTCGCTAGAGAATAGAGGTTACTTCATGCGCATCCTCTCCGGTATACAGCCCAGCGGAGTTCTACACGTCGGCAATTATTTCGGCATGATGAAGCCGGCTATCGCGCTTCAAGCCGAAGGTGAAGCACTCTATTTCATTGCCGATTACCATGCGCTGACCAGTCTGCGTGATCCGGAAGCCTTGCGTGAGAACTGCCGGCGGGTCGCGCTTGATTTTCTGGCGTGCGGACTCGATCCCGAGCGCGCCACCCTTTTTAGGCACTCCGACGTTCCACAGGTCACCGAGTTGGCCTGGATCTTATCGACAGTGGCGCCGATGGGGTTGCTGGAGCGCGCCCACTCTTACAAGGACAAACTCGCCCGCGGACTGGCCGCCACTGTCGGGTTGTTCAGTTACCCCATACTCATGGCCGCGGACATTTTGATCTACGACAGCGACGTTGTGCCAGTAGGCAAAGACCAGAAACAGCACATCGAAATCACGCGCGATCTCGCCGTAAAAATGAACGAAACCTTCGGACAGTCCGAGCCGGCCGGGCGAATCTTCAAGTTGCCGGAAGCGCGCATCCAACCTGCGACAGAGACCGTGCCCGGGATCGACAGCCAGAAAATGAGCAAAAGCTACGGTAACAATATCGACATCTTCGGTGACGAAAAAGAAATGCGAAAACGCGTCATGAGCATCGTGACCGACTCGACGCCGGTGGAAGCGCCGAAAGACCCGGCGAAATCCACCATCCTTAAACTTTACTCGCTCGTCGCGTCCAAGAATGAAATCGCGACGATGCGCGAGAATTTTCTAAAAGGCGGAACCGGCTACGGCGATTTCAAAAAACAGCTTTTCGAGAAACTTTGGGAATATTTCGCGCCGATGCGCAAACGTCGCGAAGAAATTCTGGCCGACAAATTGTACATCGACAACGTTCTCGAAAAAGGCGCCATCCGCGCGAATGAAATCGCGGAGCAGGTCATGAAACGAGTCCGCGAGGCAGTGGGGCTACGCTAGTGGCCGTGCTTAGAGTGCGTTCCCCTCTTCGCGCGCACCTCGATCTGCTTGGTTTCGGCCTCGGCTGCTTTGAGATCTTTAGCTTTGGTCACGTAGGTGAGGATTGAATTCCAGAATCCTGAACCGCCGCTCGCCAGCAAACCCAAGGCTAACGTGCCGGTCCAGTCATCCGGAATGCCTACGCCCTTAGGGATCGCCGCGCTAGCCAGCCAGGCGGTAGTAATGCCGGCGATTACGGCAAGGATCTGAAGAGCCGCTTTCCTCCAGCCTTCTTCGGCAGGCTTTCGTCGTGGTTGATTAAGCCAGGGAACCAGCCCTTTAATGATGTCAACGAGCCGCTCCGAGGCGATGCTAAGAGCGACAAGCAACGAGATGACAGTTGTTAGTTTGGTCGTGTCCATAAGCAATTACCATTTTTGTGCAGAGATTGAGCTTTCCTTGTCAACTGGGAAATGATCCCGAGGATATCAATTAAGCTAGTGGCAACTATCCGGGTCCACATCATTCCCAATGCGAAGAGCGCCAAGGTCGTGGGAGAACAATGGCGATGCGATCAAGATCAAGTTACGCGCGCCAGCGGTAGAAGGAAAAGCGAACGCCGCCTTGCGCAGGTTTTTGGCGGAAAAATTCGGCGTTCCTCAGCGCGCAATCGTCCTAGAGCGCGGTGAGAGGTCCCGTGACAAGGTGATTCGCGTCAGTGGTC
>JBKPLM010000046.1:0-7919 GCA_046731655.1 Verrucomicrobiota bacterium
CCAGACGCGAATTTCTTCTAATTGCCTAACGAGTCGCAGCGCCTCCATGTGACTGCTGGCTTGCACGCCACTGCCGAGGATCGCGAGAATTGTTGCGTCTCGCGGCGCAAGGAGTTTCGTCGCAGCGGCCGAGACGGCTGCTGTTCTCATCTCCGTGATCAATCTTCCATCCATTATCGCGAGCGGCGCGCCCGTCTCTGGATGGACAAGAAAAATTGTTGCCATGTGCGTTGGGATCCCGTGTTTCGCATTCGAAGGATAGAACGTCACTGCCTTTAGCCCGAGTCCATCAGGGCTTAGTGCCGGCATCAGGCCGAGGAATCCGCCGGGCGGGTCAACTTTAATGACCGAGCGCACTGGTTGAGTCACTTTGGCGGCGGAAAAATCGATCAGGGCTTTCTCCATGGCCGGAATTAAGTCCGCCATGCGTAGATGCTGACGGACTTGTTCTTCGTTGAGAAAAAGCGGCTGATTGCTGTTTATTGGAGATTCGATGTTCGAGGCTTGGTGGCAAGAGCATACAGAACGTTCGTCTCGATGGATGAAACGTTCTCATCGTGAATAAAAGCTAGATTGGCTCCTTTGACCCTTTCCCGCTCCGAGGGGTTTAATTGCTCGATCGTGCCGCGATAACCGGACCCCAAAAGGATGGTCCACCAATCCTCCGTAGAGTGAATGGGATGAGAGCGGTTTTCCACGGTTATCTTTGATGATTCGACGCCGCCTTCCTTCAAAATCGCCTTGAGACTTGCCTGATTGTTGATTCGATCCCAAGGATTGAAGCTTTTGTATAGATCGGAGCGCACTTCCTTAATCGACCGCCAAAACGCGCTGTTAGCTGGCTCGAAAAAATTTTGGCCCCATGTTGTCACTGCCAGCTGTCCTCCCGGCCGAACACAACGCCAGAGTTCTCGTACGGCCATCTCCATATCAGGAACGAAGAAAATTCCAAACACACACACAACTGCATCAAAGCTCTCGCTTGGAAATCTCAGGGAAAGCATGTCGCCGAGCTCGAAATCGATGTTAGTCAGATGTTTTTGAACTGCTTTGGCTCGCCCCAGTTCCAGCAGTTCGTTCGCGACGTCAATGCCTGTGACCTTTCCTCGCGGTCCTACCAACTCAGCAGCTCGGAGTGCCGAAGCTCCAGCTCCGCAACACACGTCGAGCACCCGTGATCCAGTCGGCAGCGAAAGAAGGTCAACTGTTCGATGGCCGAAATAATTCCAGAAGCTGAGTGGAGGAGCGTCGTAAAAATCTGCCGCCGCGTTGTAGGCAAAAGCAGCGCGACGTTGCGCTTCGTCTGGCATATCTCGCCTCATTCGAATTTCGGAACGTGATGGTTTGACTACGCTTCACACGGATTACGGCAAAAACAACAATCTTGATCTCCATTCCTTGTCCGTGCTATCCGCGTAATCCGTGGTTCCGTAAGCTATTGCCATGGGCACGCCTGAAAAATTGGAGACGCGCTGCGTGATCGTTGGTGGTGGACCGGCGGGCCTGATGGCCGGCTATTTGCTGGCGCGCGCCGGTGTGCAGGTAGCCGTCCTAGAAAAGCACGCGGACTTTAATCGGGATTTCCGCGGGGATACTATTCATCCATCAACGCTCGAGTTGATGCATGAGCTCGGATTACTCGACGAGTTCTTAAGGCAACCACACCAGGAAGTCCGCGAACTGCGGGGTGTGATTAATGGAAACACCGTGCCGGTGGCTGATTTCAGAAGACTCCCCACGCGCTGCAAATTCATCGCGTTCATGCCCCAGTGGGATTTCCTCAATTTTCTTGCCAGTCATGGCAGGCGTTTTCCGACATTCCAATTGCACATGGAAACGGAAGTCATCGATTTGTTGATGGAGGAATCGCGCGTGATTGGTGTGCGCGCAAAAACGCCCCGTGGCGAATTGGAAGTGCTCGCAGATCTTGTCATTGGAGCGGACGGGCGCCATTCGACCATTCAACCGCGCTCCGGTCTTGAGCAATTAGAGTTCGGCGTGCCGATCGATGTGCTCTGGATGCGCATCTCAAAAAAGGACGACGATCCTGCGCAATCGCTTGGCTTTTTCCAGCAAGGAAAGTTACTCGTGTTACTGGATCGCGGCGATTATTGGCAGGCCGGCTTTGTCATCCCCAAGGGTCAGTTCGATGAGATCAAAGCGCGCGGGCTAGCGCAATTTCAAAACGACGTTGTCAGCTTCGCTGGATTTTTGTGCGACCGCGTGGCCGAACTGGATGACTGGTCGAAAATCAAATTGCTAACCGTGCAGGTGAATCGTTTGCGTGAGTGGTGCTGCGAAGGATTGCTTTGCATCGGTGATTCTGCGCACGCCATGTCACCGGCGGGCGGTGTAGGAATCAACCTTGCGATCCAGGACGCAGTTGCGACCGCAAACTTGCTCGCGGAAAAGCTGCAGCGCGGTCCCGTTCAGGTTGGCGACTTGCGAAAAGTACAGGCGCGCCGCGAATGGCCAACTCGCCTGATCCAGGGAATGCAGATCTTTATTCACCGTCGAGTCGTCACTGGCCGAACGTCCGATGAAAAAAAACCTTCGCTTCCATTCGTGCTCCGTTTGCTGAAATGGTTTCCGATTCTCCGCCAACTGCCCGCGCGTTTCATCGGCCTCGGTCCGCGCCCAGAACACGTTCACAGCCCCAAGGTAGAATAATAATCTACAGTTTGTTTCGGCTGAGTCTGGCAGATACGATCAAACATGCGGTTGGAACTTGATAGCATCCGTGCGGCTCACGAACGGATTCGACCATTCATTCATCGCACGCCGGTGCTGACCAGCATACGGTTGAGTGAGTCAGGTGGCGGGGCTTTGTTTTTTAAGTGCGAGAATTTTCAGAAGATCGGCGCGTTTAAGGCACGTGGGGCGACAAATGCCGTCTTTTCGCTCGATGACGCAACCGCGAGGCGTGGTGTAGCAACACATTCTTCTGGGAACCATGGGGCTGCAGTGGCGCGAGCGGCGAAGCTCCGGGGTATTCCTGCGCAGATCGTCATGCCATCGAACTCAGCGAAAGTGAAGATCCGTGCCGTGGAAAGCTACGGAGCGCGCGTTGTATTTTGCGAGCCCACGGAGCAAGCGCGCGAGACTGTATGCGCGGATGTAATCGCGAAGACGAGCGCTACGCTGATCCACTCTTTCGAAAATCCAGACGTGATAGCGGGGCAGGGGACAGCGGCGGTGGAATTACTCGAAGAGGTTGCCGATCTCGATCTTGTGATGTGTCCGATCGGCGGCGGAGGACTACTCGCCGGTACAGCGGTCGCTGCAAAATCAATGCGACCAAATATCAAAGTGATTGCGGCTGAACCGGAGAATGCAGACGATGCTGCACAATCATTTCGCGCGGGACGAGTGATCCAAACTGAAAAGAAATTCACCATTGCCGATGGACTGCGAACCAATGTCGGCGAACCAAACTTTGCGGTTATTAAGCGTTACGTGGATGACATTGTGACTGTAAGCGAGGAAGCGATTATTTTCGCCATGCGTACGATTTGGGAAACGATGAAGATCATTGTCGAGCCATCAGCGGCCGTTCCGTACGCCGCGATTCGGGAAAGAAAGATGGACGTCGCCGAGAAGCGGGTCGGCATTATTCTCACGGGAGGAAATGTCGATCTTGATGCGTTGCCGTGGAGGTAGGGCCATCGCGCTGCGATGTGTCGCCGCGGCGACCGCCGAGCCTCGTCCCTACCAGATACCGGCGAAGAGTAAGAGCAAGAGCATGAGGAAGAGCAAGAGAATGGCTGCGTGAACCGTGGAAACTTACTTCTTGTTCTTTATCGCGAGCGTCGTCGGGGGAGTCATTAATGCAGTAGCTGGTGGCGGCGGATTGATAATGTTCCCATTATTAATGCTCGCCGTACCACCGGTGACCGCTGACGCCACGAGCGCGGTCGCCCTGTCCTTTGCTTATCCCACGGCGGTTTGGCGGACCCGAAATCTGTTAACCGGAGTAATGGGTAGCGGATGGTTATGGCTGCTTCTGATCCCCAGTGTGCTCGGTGGATTGATTGGAGCTCTGCTTCTGACTCGCACCGGCAACCGCAACTTCGTGGAGTTCGTGCCGTGGCTGATCTTATTGGCACCATTATCGTTGCGTTGCGGCCAAACCTGGTGCGAGGAAGAGAAGGCGGAAGGTTGCAACCGGACCTCGCGCCGATGTTATGGCCGGTCGCAATGGGTGGCATTTTCCTGGTCGTCGTCTATGGCGGATATTTTGGAGCGGGCATCGGTATTCTGATGATCGGGGCGTTGACCTTCATTTCGCCGGGCGAGATCCGGCATGTCGTTGCGTTGAAAAATTTCTTGAATGGCTGGATGCGAGGAGTCGCAGTCGTTGTGCTTGTCCTGGAAGGTAATGTGAATTGGAAGTATGGCGCCGATGGCCATTGGCGGTTTGGTTGGCGGCTACATCGGCGGAATAGTGTCGCATCGCGCAAACCGGACCGTTGTTCGCTCGATCGTAATCGGAATCGGTCTTGCTGTGTCAGGGCATTACTTCTGGAAGTTATACGCGCAGACTATATTGCACGTAGGTGGCGAGTAGGCCGGAATTCGGAAGTCAGAGGGGACTTTTGAAGCGCTCCCATCTCATCCCAAAATTTTCCGTAAGAGTCGGGAACCAGTGGCCGAGGCAAAATCGAAACCTGTATTCGTAAAAGGGGTTCAATTACTTATGAAAACATTGACTGTAACAATAGCGGCATTTCTTGTGCTGTTCAGCGTTGTTTCTTCTCGCGGAGAGAACCTGGATAGAATCTCGGCTGCGACTGGAGTTCCTGTCGAAACGCTGCAGGCCGAGAGAGCGTCGACCGGACTTGGCTGGGGTGGAATAGAGAAGGCGCACTTGTTGGCTAACGCCACTGGGCAGAACTTCGACAGCATTGTCGCGTTGCACCAATCGGGGCAGGGCTGGGGAAAAATTGCGCACGACAACGGTCTTAACCTTGGCAGGCTTGTGAGCAACGCGAACCGTTCGAGCACGGCCACATCGCATACACGGAACACTCAGACTGTTCATGGTAAAAACAGCAGTGTTCATGGGAGAAGCGCTACTCACATAGGCCGTGGCCACAGTAATAAAGTGACTACGCGACAAGGTGCCAGTCACGGTTCGAGGTTTAGATCTACCCGTACGGGGGTCCATGGCACACATGGCATGGATCACGGTGGTCATGGCCGGTAAGAATCGCTGAACCGAAGAAACCGCGCCCGAGGAAGATTTACTTAAAGGTAATCTCGCGCATGGTTTTTGTGCCGAGAATTTCGCGGATGTCGAGTCGTTTTACAGCGGTCTCCCGACGTTGATCTTCGGCGCCCATGACTTTTTCCACGATGGGATCCATCTTGTCGCGCAGATTATCGAGTGCAGCCCAGTTCGGATATTCAACCAGGATCAGGATATTGAAATCCTGAGGACCGGAGGCCTCGCCATTCAGGATTTTGTAGTCGAGGATGATTTTTTGCTTTTTCTCCTCGTCGTAGACAGGCTTCACCGTTCCCGTGATCTGTTTGAGGTATTCATCGGCCAGCCCGGTCTTGGTTTTTATCATCGTTAGAGTCCAAACGGGGCCTTCGTTGTAAGGCGCGTTGCTGCCCTTCGCGCTTGTGCCGTTTGGCTGCGCTAAGCAAACGACAGTCAGAGGAAAGGATAGAGCGGCGATTGTAAAGAGTTTGGCTTTTATCATCTGCGCAGATTGATTGCGAGCCGCTGAAGAGGCCAGAAGAATTTCAGAAATTGAAATTCGTGTCGGGTGGGACGCGCCTTACCCCTTATCCGTTTCCCGAATAAAAGCCCAATTCCGTTTTGTGTTTGTGGCGTGTATTTTTGAAGAGCCCCGCTAGATATCGGTTGTGGCCCAGAATTTCCGGAACGCGTTTGGCCAGCTCCGATCGATGACGCTTTTTCTTGCGGCAGTGCCCATGCGTTCTCGCAACGCCGTGTCTGTAGCGAGCGAGCGGATCGCTCGTGCAAAATCCTCCACGTCGCGTGATCGAGTGATCAAACCGTTGGTTCTGTCTTCCACTAATTCCTTTGGCCCGCCAGAATCGGAAACAATGACCGGCACGCCGCAAGCCTGCGCTTCCAGAATGACATTGCCAAACGTGTCGGTGGTGCTTGGGAACACAAAAATATCAGCTGAGGCGTACGCGGTCGCCAATTCCTTTCCCGTAAGATAGCCGGTAAAAACTGCCTCTGGCAGTGATTGCGCGAGCTTCTCGGAGTGCGGACCATGACCGACAACAAAAAGCTGCACTGGAACGCCGTCGTCGCGTAATCGGCGATAGGCATCTGCCAAAATATCGAGATCTTTCTCCCGGGATATCCGGCCGACATAGAGCAGACGGATCTGGCCATTGGTGGCAGTAAATTTCTCCCAGAATGCCGGCTCGCGTCGTGCTGGTGTGAAAAGCTCGATATCGAGGCCGCGCGGAAGAATTTTCAGTTTCGCGGGGTCGAAGCCACGCTTGATCCAACTTTGCCGATATTCTTCAGAGTTTACGAAAACCGTATCGAGCTGCCCGTAAAACCAATGCATGTAACGCCACGCAACGCTTTCCAAGAAGCTGTCCTCGGTAAGAATCCGGATGTACTGGGGAAAATCGGTGTGATAAATGCCGCTCGTTTGCAGATTGAGCATTTTGGCTGCAAGCAACGCGGTAAGCCCGACCGGCCCGGGCGTGCTGATGATGATCTCAGTAAATTTTTCCCGCTGAATATAGTCGAGCATCTGAAGGACTGGCGGAAAACTCAATTTTTGGAGCTCGTACTCGGGCAATTCGAATTCGCCGATCGGCGGAAAGTTTTTGATTGGGATATCACAGGTTTGCAAACCGCCGCGGCAAGTTACGACTATTAATTCCCTGCCCGCTGCTGCTCCCGCTGCTGTCATCTTGCGGATGGTCGTAGCTACTCCGTTAACGTCTTCCAGGGTATCGGTGAACCAGGCGCGTTTTTGGTTTTGTAACGCGAGCGGAACTTCGCCGGTCAATTCCAGAAAAATAGTCCGCAGCCATTTTCGCGAAGGCGCCTGACTATGAAATCCGTAGATGTACGGCGTAAGAATGACCAGGATCGGCGCAATCGCGCTGAGTGCTTGCATGGCCTCGACCATGTTGCCGCTACCGATTTGCTGAACGAATTTTTGGAAAAACCGAAACGTGAGCTGCTCGGCCACCATGTTGGCCATGAGAAAAGTGCGGCGCTCCGGTTCGGTGATTCCGTTCAATTGTGCGGCCAGTTTCGCCTTCATCTCAGGCTGCGCGAAATAACCTGAAAGTTCTTTCCACAGAGACACGTTCGCGGGCTTGACGAAGTCGAAAATTTTTCCCGACAAAACGCCCTGCACGATAAATTCCATTTTCTCTTTGAAAGTGAATTCAGTTGGGGCGCGGCCTTCCATGAACCGCGAAAACATTTTCTCCAGCAGGGCAGCGCCCGGTCCGAGCTTTTCGTTGAAGCGATCCTGAATGAAACAGGCGACCGTGTTATAAAACCCGTGGGAAAGGAGCAGTGGGGTGCCGCCATGGCCGTGCGCGCTGCAGTCGCCGTTGCGGATGCGTTCGAGAAATTTTGCCGCGGATTCCGCCCGGCGGGTTTCCGTAAAAACCGACGCGGCGAATTGGCCGCCGTGATCGTCCGAGCCACCAACAAAAATCTTCTTCCACGGCTCCGCGTGGGTAGGTGTCAGATTATGGCGATTTGCGAGCGCTTCGATTTTTTCCGGCGTCAGTTGTTTGAACAGAGTCTGGGCCAGACCGCTTAGAAGCGCATCGCGCAAACCGTTGATGCCCTCGAAGTGTTTGAAAAGAAGAATGAGCAACTCAAGATGACGCGAGTCGAGTTTGCCGTTGATACTGTAAAGGGGATGCGCAACCGCGTGCGCGACCTGCCCAGC
>JBKPLM010000047.1:0-2719 GCA_046731655.1 Verrucomicrobiota bacterium
ATTTTGTCGTGATTGGTGACCTCGCGCTGATCAATATGGGTCTCGGC
This sequence comes from Verrucomicrobiota bacterium, assembly GCA_046731655.1. Classification (GTDB taxonomy): domain Bacteria; phylum Verrucomicrobiota; class Verrucomicrobiia; order Chthoniobacterales; family UBA10450; genus Udaeobacter. The sequence goes on from JBKPLM010000047.1 coordinate 48, forward strand.
GACAAGAGGGCTGCATTAAGTTTGGCGGAACGTGCCATGCGTGTCATTCCGCTTGAGAAAGACGCGTTGCACGGTCCAATCCCGATTGAGATTCTCGCCCGGGTAGCAGCACGATTTGGAGAGGCCGATCGCGCCATTGCCGCGTTGCAGAAACTGCTCTCGATTCCGTCCACCGGCCCATTAGCTTCGAACGCGCCGATCACGCCGGGGTTGCTTCGGCTCGATCCAATGTTTGATCCACTTCGTCAGGATCCGCGCTTCGAAAAGCTCCTCGCCTCGGCGGGGCAGAACGATGCGAAGTAGTAATGCACGGGAATCGAAGAACGATTCGTCGCAATTATCCGCCGACGGCCTGGTAATGGCCGAGACCGCGTTTCCACATGTAGTTTGCCCAAGCCCACGCGAGAAAAAGCCAACCAGTCTGGATCGCGAGGGCTTGCACAAGCTCAGCCCCTTTTAATCGGCCGAGAAAGATCGCTACCGGACAAAACAGCTCATAGTAGAACGGCAGCCATTTCATCACGGCCTGGACTGCAGATGGCATGATGTCGATGGGAAACATCTGACCACCGAGGAAGTATTCGAACGAATAAACGATGAAAACGATGGTGGAGATTTCCAGAATCCAAAACGCCATCATCGCAAGGCTGTAAGTGATAAAGAACTGAATGAAGGCCGCCATTAACATCGACATCGTGGCAACCACATACACCAGCGGATCGGTGGGCAGGACGATGTAGCCGCGGAAATAAATAAAGATTAGCGCAATCGGCGGCAGAGTAACGAAGGTGTAAACGAGGCGTCCGCTTAGAAAAATACTGAATCGGTATGCGAGATAACTCATCGGCTTGGTGAGAAGCGCATTGATCTGGCCTTCGCGAATATCAGCAGCGATCTGCCATTCATCCTCCGTTGGCGTGACCAGATTGCTGACCAGAATAGTGAGCAGATAGTAATAGATCATCGAGCCGTAGTCGTAGCCGTGGAGTCCTCCGCCGCGCTCCTTGAACACCGCGGCCCAAAGAAAAACCGTGCCGGCCAGCGGAATCAGGCCAAACAGCGCGCGCAGAAAATAATTCCAGCGGTAAACAAACGTGTTCTGTAGCCCGATGTTAAAAACCGAAAGGTATTTTTCGATCCTGTTTGCGTTCATGCTCGTAGAAGATCAGGGCAATGACGAAATCTAAATGACGAATGACGAAGGAATGACGAAATCCGAATTAGGAAAAACCGTATCGTATAGCGCTTGGTCATTTGAACATTCGGATTTCCTTCGAGCTTCGTCATTAACTGACAGAGATGTCTCGACTTCGCTTGACATGACATGCTGCCAGTCCCGCAGCAAGATTGATAGCGGCGATCATGCTATCGGGACGCGCGGCTCCTTTGCCGGCAATTTCAAACGCAGTGCCGTGATCGGGACTGGTCCTGGGAAAAGGAAGTCCAAGCGTCACGTTCACACCTTGGTGAAAGGCGTGAAGTTTCAGCGGAATCAATCCCTGATCGTGATACATGCAGAGTACTGCGTCGAATTCGCCTTCAATTGCGCGATGAAAAACTGTGTCCGGAGAGTGGGGACCGGTGAAGACGCAATGTGACTGGTGAGAAGTGAGAAGTGATTGGTTCAACTCGGCGATCGCCGGCGCAATGGTTTCGATTTCTTCCCGTCCCAGTTTGCCGGACTCACCGGCGTGCGGATTTAATCCGGCGACCGCAATGCGCGGCGCGTTTATGGATCGTGAATAAAGGAAATCAGCAAGTAACAGGCCGACTCGGACAACCTCTGATTGCTTGAGCGCGCTCGCGGCTTTGCGCAACGGAAGGTGCGCTGTTACGAGCGCGACCGTGATTTTGCCGCCGGTCAGACACATCGCGAAATTTTTGACGCCGCAGCGCTGTGCAAAAAATTCCGTCTGCCCTGGAAACTTGAAGCCCACTTCGTACATCCGGGCTTTGTGAATTGGGCCGGTTACGATCGCATCGAGCTCACCGCGTCGCGCCAGGGTGGCCCCTTCCTCCAGCGCGGCCGCGGCAGCGCGAGCTGTTTCCTGCGTTGGTTTCCCTGGCTGGCAATCAGGATATTTGCCGATGATCTTGTATTCGGCTGATTTCGGAACTCGGTCAGACCTCAGCGCGACGTCGATAATTTCCGGCCCGATCCCAGCGCAATCGCCCAGGGTAATCCCAATGCGTGGCTCCATGGTGCATCTTCATCAACAGATCCCCACGTAGCAAGCCCGCGTGGTACGAGCCTTCGGGCATGAAGGACGCGTTCTCAGACTGAGGATAAACGCCGGCCGCCGCACTTTTCCGACGAACTCAGGATTGATTTTCCCGCGGTTTAAGGAAAACTTGCTCCCCGGTATGCAGCACGTTACCGCGTTCTCAACTCCGCAAACTGTTCCCGCTGGGCCTACAGCCGCGCGAAAGCCGGGCTTGTGGATTTTGGATAGTTGGCGGGACCTGGTCCTCTACGTCTGCACCCCGCTGTTGATCGTGCCGATATTTCTGCTGGCACAAGCGCGTTGGAGCGCACAGGACATTTATCTTTTCGTCGCGGCATTTGGCGCAATGGGCCACCACCTGCCAGGAATGATTCGCGCCTACGGCGATCGCGCGTTATTCCAGCGGTTCAAATGGCGCTTCATTTTTGCGCCACTTTTTTTGGTTGT
>JBKPLM010000048.1:0-7234 GCA_046731655.1 Verrucomicrobiota bacterium
ACAGCGAATGGGAAGCTCACAAAGAACGCGAGAGAATTTAGCGGCGTGCCCTCATAAAGCGGGTGATGAGGCGTGCCGATGTTCGGAGCTGACACGAAACTCTGCATTAGAGTGTTCGGCCAGAAGAGGATTTCTCGGGCAGACTCGGAGGTCAACGCTGACGCAGCAAATGCTGTGACTGCCGTGACGAGCCCTCCGATCGCGACCGCGAAAAGAAGTTGGGTCGAGCGGCGAGACATAGACCTAACTATGATTAGGCGAAAGTTCGCAAAACATCACGAATTATTTTTCGTCTAATTCGGCATTGCGTTAGCCGGCTGGATCTGGTTAAAAGTCCGGTGGTAACTCGGAGGTGATCCGGGAAATTCAAGTGAGCACGATTCCAGCAGGTGCTGTCGCCGGGCGCAAGCCCAAATTCCTGGATCAGCTGCGTACTTTTATGCGGGCACGCCGCTATAGCCGACGAAGCGAGCAGGCGTACGTAGACTGGATCCGGCGCTTCATTCTCTTTCACGGGAAACGCCATCCACGCGAGCTCGGCGAAAAGGAGATCGTTGAGTTTCTCAGTGACCTGGCTGTGAAGCGGAAAGTTTCTGCCTCAACGCAAAACCAAGCTTTCTGCGCGCTTTTATTTTTGTATCAACAGTTCCTGGAGAAAAAATTGGGACGGCTCGATGGCGCCTTGCGGGCGAGCAAGCCTGCCCGCCTGCCAGTGGTGTTGAGCCGCGAGGAAGTGCGAGCGGTGCTCGCACATATTCGCCCGCCCTATCGGCTGATGCTGGAATTAGTTTACGGCAGCGGTCTGCGATTACTGGAATGTCTCCGATTGCGGATCAAGGATGTCGATTTTGATTACAGACGAATCATCGTGCGCGACGGAAAAGGCATGAAGGACCGGGTGACAATGTTGCCTGGGCGATTGCGTCGACCGCTCAAGGAGCATTTGGCGCATGCCAAAGCAGTGCATCAGCGCGATCTGCAGTTAGGATTTGGCTCGGTATACCTGCCGGACGCATTGGAGCGGAAATATCCCAACGCGCATCGCTCGTGGATGTGGCAATACGTCTTTCCAGCAGCGAAACGATCGGTCGATCCAGTAAGCGGTCGGGTACAGCGGCACCATGTGTTGGAAAAGAATTTGCAGAATGCTGTAGCGCATGCGGTGCGAGCAGCAGGAATTACAAAGCCTGCAAGCTGTCACACGTTCCGTCATTCCTTTGCGACGCATGTGCTTGAGGACGGCTACGACATTCGCACCGTTCAAGAACTTCTGGGCCACAAGGACGTTTCTACCACCATGATCTATACCCACGTGCTCAACAGGCCGGGTATCGGGGTAAAGAGTCCGCTGGATTGAAAGCGACCGGCCGGCCACGGGCCGGTGGCTACACCATAGATGAAGCTCTAAGCTCGCACGGGCACGCTGGCTGTGCGCTCGAGTTTGCCCCAGCTCACCCAGGCGCCTTTGATGGCGCGCAGGATCGCTTTCCAGATGCAATAGCTGAGCATCGGGCGATAAATCAACCGCATCGGCAGAATCCGCCAGGCGCGCGTGATCGGTTCGCGTTCCAGGATGCAGGCGAGCGTGGCAAGGAGCACATCCATCGCCAGAAAGGTGATAACGAAGGGCAGCACTGCGTTCCAAGCGCCGAATGGGAGCGATGCGAGAAGGAACAAATCCACCAGCGGTGTGATAGCCACCAGGATGATTTGGAAGAACCAAATGCTCGGTAAACTAAACCAGCCAAGCGCGCGATAGTTCCAGTTGAACACCATGTCGCGATGTTTCCAAAGGCATTGCAGGGTGCCGTACGCCCATCGAAACCGTTGCCGCGCCAGGGTGCGCACGCTTTCGGGCGCTTCTGTCCACGCGATCGCGTCGGGCACATACACGATGCGCTGCCGATGTCTGTGCAACGTGAGCGTGAGATCGGTGTCTTCAGCAAGTGTTTGTAAACTCAAACCGCCAGCTTCATCGATTGCCTCTTTGCGAACGGCACTGATCGCGCCGGGCACGACCGTGATGCAGCTCCAACGATTGTAAGCGCGTCGATCCAGATTGAAACCGCACGTGTATTCCAGCGCCTGACAACGCGCGATGAATGTGCGCAGATTTCCGACTTTAGCGTGGCCTGATACTGCGCCTATGCGCGCGTCAGCGAATGGCTCGACCAGGCGCGGGATCGTATCGCGCTGACATTGCGTGTCGGCATCGATGAAAACAACGATGCCGTGACGCGCAGCGGCCAGGCCCCGTCGCAAAGCACGTGCCTTCCCGCGATTTTCCTGTTGCAACAACCGAATCCGTGGGTCGCTGTTCGCGACGCGCTCAATTTCGGCAGCAGTTTCGTCTTGCGAACCGTCATCTACGACAACGACTTCGATTTCGGCTTTGTAGTCTGTGGCAAGAAGCGTCCGCAAAGTTTCCGCGATCACTTTGCCTTCGTTGTAGGCGGCAATCACTACACTGATTGGTTGAGCGAAATCTATTTTCGGTCCGCGTTTAAAACGGTAAGCAAGCCAGATGACAATCAGCGTGCGAACGACTACGAGCGCCGTTGCCACGATCATGAACGCCCAGAGGAATTCTTCAATAGTGTGATAGACGCGGAATCCGGTGCCGCTCACCAGACGCGTGAGCGATTGTCCATTGTTTTGCACAGCTGGCATCACCGCGTCGCGTGTCGTCCCCAGCAGCGTGCTCAACGGCACTACGGTGTCGCCTCGCGTATGCAACCAATCCAAGATGCGCGGAAGCGCTTCGACTGTCTGCGAGCGATCCCCGCCGGCATCATGCAGCAAAATGACGCTGCCATCGCGCCGTTGTTGTTTCACACGCTGCACAATGACGTTCGCTCCGGGCTTGGCCCAATCCTGTGGATCGATGCTTTCAAGGACGACGAGATAGTTGAGGTCTTCCGCGATTTTCAGTGGAGTCAGATCGGTCAGTTGAGTCGGACTCGAATCGGCAGCGTAAGGCGGGCGAAATAATGTGGTGGCGCGGCCTGTTATCGCTTCGAGCAACAGTTGTGTGGCATTCAACTCCAGCCGGATATGCTCGGGCCAGCAGAGCGCCAGGTTTGGATGATAATATGTGTGGTTTCCGATTTCGTGTCCTTCGTTGACGATGCGACGGACCAGCCCCGGATAACGTTCCGCGTTCACTCCCACCAGGAAAAACACCGCTTTTACGTTTGCTGCTTTGAGGATGTCTAAAATCTGAGGAGTCCATCGCGGATCCGGGCCGTCGTCAAAAGTGATTGTGACCTGATGCTCGCTACCAGCGCCTTGATGATAAAGCGTTGGGAATTCCGCAAACCTGACGTACTTCGCCGTGAGATAGCCGTCGCTGTCCACGGCGACTTTTCGCAATCCGTCGGTGCGCTCCTCGTCGACAGTTACGATCTCGCCTTCGCCGACGTCGGTTATTGTGTCTGTCGATTTTATCAGTTCGACCGCCTGCCGGGTTTGATTGTCGAATTTGAAATCACGCGAAACATTCAACGCATCCCAAATCGCAGGGTCTTCGCTACCGAGCCGGTAGACCCCAAAGCCGCCAGCCTTTTTATCGCGTACCTCGCGCAGTTGATTGAGGAACGTCACCGTATCCAGGAACCAGACGGCGTGCTCCTTGTCTTCATCCTGGAAATAAAAATACGGAGTGTATCCAGGTCCCTTCACTTCCGCGCTCTCGATTTCCGCATCGTTCGCGCGGCTCATGGCTTCTGAAAAACTGATCATCTCGGCCTTTTTCCCGCCGATCGTCCAATCGTACCCGTAGCTGCCGATTGTGATGATCCATTGCTTGGTGTCGGATTCTTCCAGAAGGACATGGACCCAACCTTCAAACCACGAACGCGACGCCAGCGGTCCCGGCGGATCAGTATCCGACGTCTCGTCAAACAACATCGCCACAAAACGATCGACGTTGTCGGAAAGCGCCTCGAAATCGATGTAATCCAGCTCCTGACCGGGCTGAACGCACAGCCAAAGTTCCTTGTTATCGTCGTGCAACGCGTCAGCGAACTTGTCGATGAATCCGGTGATATCTTTCTTGTAGGCCGGGTCGATTTGCTGCCAGTCGACCACAACGCCCACCGCTTTCGCATTGCGCAGAACGGAAAGCACACGCTGGATAAACCGGTCCTGTCGTTGCGCCGGCCCGTGCGCGAGGTTTTCAATCGCTTCCGGCTGCCACGTGTCGCCGACAAGATTTGTCAGCAGCGGCATAAGCGCGATCCCTTTGCTTCCAGTCAGTTTCGATAATCGGGTGTCTCCGTCGATTTGTAGATCGCCCAAGCCATCGATCACGGTCATCCATTCCGGACAGAGATGTGTGATCTGCGCAGCGTGTTGTTCGAGTGACGCGTAGCTGTACGGATCACCGTTTGTGTAGAACGCAAGACGCACTTCGTTATTCGGCGGTTTCTTTCCCGAAAGCTTTCGGGGGGACGGCGCGGGCGCTGCGCCTGCAAGTTTCCTGGCTGCTTGTCGAGCCGCGGCAAATTTTTGCCACAACAGCGAACTCGGGGACAATTGGTCAGCCGGATTCTGCTTTTGCAAAGCCTTCAACTGGCCTTTCAACTGCCGCAAAGAAAACGGCACATTCATTTTCGGCGTAACGAAAAGCGTCTGGACAAACACAACCGTCCCCAGGAAAAATAGTACGCCCGCGATGAGCAGGATCAGGCGCAGGCGGGGCCAACGCTTCCCAGTCGGATCGGAGAAAACGAACGGTGTAACTTCTTCTGGAGGGGACTCCGGCATGCGGTGCCTATAATCGCCCAACCGCAAAAATAAGGAAATCGGATTCCGTCAGCCTGAGTAATTTATGCGCGATCCGTGCTATCCCTCTTTCGCGCCAAGGGCGCAGTATTCAGCTTGAGCCTGGGGCAACGCCCCAGGTCGGTTGAATGCCAAATGTCCGCGCTGAAAGCGCTATTCACGCATGAATCGCCCTACCGTGAGTCGCGCTTTCAGCGCTGGTTGACGGCATGATTCAATTTACCTGGGGCGATGCCGCAGCCTAACGTGAAACAGCGCTTTTCGCGCCAAGCAGATGCCGGAATCGTCGCAGTCCTAGAAAAAGAATTCGAATCCGCCGTAGTAGTTCCGCGGCAGCGCGGGCATAATGCCTTCCTCGCGAACTTCGCCCCAGTAACTCTCGTCGAAGAGGTTCCTGATACCCGCGAAGACTCCAGCTCGCCCCTTCCAAAATTTCACTTCTGCCGTGAGATCCCAAACGTTGTAGGCGGGAATGAAGCCTTCGAAGGAATCGCCATCGTCACCGAACTCATCGTCAACGAGCGTGCCAAGGAGCGCGATTTTGAAAGTATCCTTGTAGCTATAGATCGCGCCGGTTTTGACCTGGTACTCCGGAGCGTATGCGGGTGTGTTGCCCTTGTTCGGGCCGGAGGTGAATTCGGCGTCCAGCAGCGTGACGTTGCCGTATAGCATGAGGTTGCCGTACGGGCTGGGAGCGCCTCCGTTGACTAACGCCAGAACGTCCAGTTCGGTCGCGGCTTCAAACCCGATGTAACGCGCGTCACCAACGTTACTGGTGGACGTAAAACCGTTAGGCAAAATGATCTCACCGACTTGATCGTCGAAAGTGAAATAGAAACCGCCGACATCAAAATTGAGAAACGGGAACGGCTTTCCGCGCACTCCATATTCAAACTGGAGCGCTTCGCCTTCTTTGAGGTTTCCATTTACCACGCTGCTTGCTCCGGTCGGGACCAGTTCCCCGTACGTAATTGGGCGGTAGGCTTGCGATATTGTGCCGTAAAGTTCGACACGCGGCGGGCCAACCGGCCCGACCACTGGCGTAACTACCTTTTTTGATTCTGTGCCCTTCGAACCCGCCACCGACGCCGGCGGCACCAACGGTTTACCTTCGACCAGAACATAATCCAGTCCCAGCCCAAACAGCGGCACAAAATTAAAATCGGACTGTGAATGCAGGGGATTCGAGACGTTTACTTCTTCATCGACACTTTGCTCCAGGAATTCGAGGCGCATCCCAGGAACGATGGAAAGACGTCCGAAATGGAAGCGATTCTCAGCAAAGAGAGCACCGTCCCAAGTTACACCGGTGTTCAAATTACGAAGCGTACCATGCTCTGCGTCGGGCGTTTGACCCCGTTCATCACGCCGGTCCTGCAACGCATGATAGAAATAGATACCGCCGGTTAAGGTCGAGACATCCCCGAAGAAATCGTAGTCCTGGCGCATCCGCGCATCGAGGCCCTCGGTGTAGTCGGACCGCAACTGAATTGAATCGGTGCTCGCATCTGGCCCGCTGGGCAGTGTACCGAAACCGCCGCCGCGCTGGCGCGTGCTCCAGCGCGTCAAATACCCGCCGAACGCCTTGATATCGAGTTGTGTTCTCTCAGAGAAGAATTTCTGATATTCGAGCGTGGCGAAGTAGCGCTCGAGCCGGAATCGATCGAAAAATCGACTGGTCTGAGTGAAACCGTCTTCCACGAAGACAGCGTTTGGCGGATTGACGTCTTCCCGGCGACGCATGCCGCCCGGTTCGCCGTGTTCTTCGTCGTATGCATCGAGCGTGAGGATGAACCGGCTATCGTTGGTTACGTCCAACACGAAACGTGCGCTTCCGCCATTAAGATCGTAATCGCTGTTGGCCTCGCGGAATCCTTCTTGTTGCCGATGATCGTAATAGAAGTAATAGCCAAGCCGCCCAATTGTGCCGTCCACCTCTGTGTAATTGCGATAATAGTCGTAGCTGCCAAACACGTTTCTGGTGGTGAAATGAAATGGCGCGTCTTGTCGAGGCATTTTCATAACGAAATTGATGGCCCCGCCGGGTTGCGGTCCAAACTGCAATGCCGCGCCCGCGCGAATGACTTCGATCCGTTCCACAGCGTCCAGAATTGGCGTGTAATGGGTCTCGGGAAAACCAAACTGCTCGTTCTTGATCGTGACGCCATCTTTGAGCACCTGGGTGAACTCGCTGCGCTGCGAATTCAAACCGCGATAACCGAAGTTGATGATTGGCGACTGGGGCTCTTCGCTGACGATAATGCCGGGCGTAGTGGCCATCACCTCTCGATAATCGTTACCGGCGAACGCAGGGAACTCTTTCGGTTTCACGAACGAAGTTTTCTTGCCGGAATTGATTCTGGTCCCTTCGACTGGCGGCAACGCCGGATACTCCACCGGATAAATATCGAAGCTTCCTGTCACGACGATACCTTCGGCATCGGCTGTT
>JBKPLM010000049.1:0-6042 GCA_046731655.1 Verrucomicrobiota bacterium
TGGTCCTCCCATGCCGGCGCGTGAATTCTAGAGGTTGCCATTGCGTTCCCCTGAGCGACCCATTCTTTGAAAGGCCTATTCCAGCCAAGATAAATCAAGACAGCAACAACAAAGATTTCAACCAGCAATCGCATACGGAAAGGCAGATTCGCTAAAGGTGGTGGGTAAAAGCAATTTTATTTTTGTGGAAAGTAGCATGTCCATGCGGGATCGACGATCCCGGCTACAGTTGCGTCGCGCGCGACTAAGACCGGGCATGCCCTTCGACCAGGATCATGTTTGTCCTGGCGGTGCGGTGGCGCATCTTGCGCGGTTCACGGTACTCTTCGCAGTTGAGCCAGTCCTTGGCGCGGTCCGTTGAGTCGAATTCGAGTACCACGATGCGCTTCGGTTTCCAGTCGCCTTCGAGCACTTCCGTTTTGCCGCCACGAACGATGTATTTGCCGCCGTACTTCTCCACGGTCGCGCCGGCGAGTTTCTTATATTCTTCGTACCCAATAGGATCGATGATGTCGATTTCAACGATGATGTAAGCAGGCATGGCGGGAGAAAGTTGAGGGTTGAGAGTTGAGCGTTTTTAGTGGCCATTGTGGCCCCTGTCTTTTGCGGCCAACTCGGGGATCTTTTTCCGGCGCCGCAGTCGCAGCCAATTGTTCCAGGTTTTTCGGAGGCTGTCGCGCGGGGTCTGATATTTTTGAGTTAATTCGTTGCTCTTTAGGATCTGCGCGAGAATTCCTTTCGCAGAAAAATCGTCGGTATTGACGATCGTGTAAGCCGTTCCAACCGCAGCGGCATGGTGGGCGTCACTAGCTGCAGTCATGGGCAAAGCGCGAACCTGCGCGTATTTGAAAGCGTAGCGGTTATAGCGGCGGAGTGTGGTTGCCGCATTGAAAACCTCGATGGCATCGACGGGCAGCGTTTCCAGAGTGGAAAAACGGATCCCAGCGCGAAACAAATCATACGGGTGCGGAGGAATGGCTAGCCCTCCGCGCTGGTGGATTATGTCGCAGACTTCGCGTGCCGGTTTTCCCTTCAGGTAAGGAAGCTCCGCGCCGATGCAGAGAAGGTGGCCATCAGCGGTGGTCACTTCCACGCCCGGGAGAACGAGGAAATCATCGACCGGCAATCCATCCAGCCGCATCAAACCTTTCTGTAGCAGGTAATTGACCGCATCGCATGTGTTGTGATCGGTGATGGCGATGCCGTGCAAACCTTTGGCACGCGCGGCTGCAATCATGTCTTCCGGGCTGGAGACGCCGTCTCCGGAAAAGAAAGAATGTGTATGCAGATCGATGTTAAATGGCATGACCTAAAGGGCCGAGTAAGAAGCTAAAAAGGTTAAATGGTTAAAAGTTGGGTTGCTGCAACGTCACCACACACTATTTCCGGCCTCCTTTTTAACATTGTAACTCTTTTACTTTTTAACGTGGTCGCTAGACCAGCTCCTCAACTGCAAAGACCGGTTCGGTGGCCGGTTCCTCCGGAAGACGATTGAATTGGTGATCGTACAGCCGCCGATAATAGCCGGATTTTTCGAGAAGCTCGGCGTGTGTGCCAATCTCCTTGATGCGGCCACCGTCCATCACAATAATTTGATCGGCGGATAAAACGGTGGATAGCCGATGGGCGATAGCGATTACCGTGCGTCCAGCTGCCAGCTCGGACAGCGCCCTTTGAATTTGTTGTTCCGATTCGGAATCGAGCGATGAAGTTGCTTCATCCAGTAAAAGGATTGGCGCGTTCTTCAGCACCGCACGAGCGATGGCAAGACGCTGCTGCTGACCTCCGGAAAGAAGGCACCCCTTGTCGCCGATTACTGTTTCGTAGCCCTTTGGCTGGGCCATAATAAAGTCGTGTGCATAGGCCGCTCGCGCTGCTTCGCAAACTTCGTCCGCCGTGGCATCGAGCCGGCCGAACTGGATATTGTTAAAGATCGTGTCGTGAAACAGGAACGTCTCCTGAGTGACGAGCCCGATTTGTTCGCGCAACGATCTCTGCGTCACCGAGCGCAGGTCGCGACCGTCAATTTTCACGGCACCGGAAGTTGGATCGTACAAGCGCAGGATCAGCGATAGAATCGTGCTTTTCCCCGCGCCGCTGACTCCGACCAGGGCATGGGTTTTGCCGGGCTCCATATGTAAAGTCAGAGCGCTAATCGCATCCGTTACCGTGTTGGCATAGCGGAATGTCACGTTTTCGAAATCGATTTGGCCTCGTGACGCGCTCAGCGCAACAGCATTTGGTGCGTCCTGAATAGTGGGCTGTGAATCGAGAATCGAAAAGATACTGCCGGTAGCGGCGATTGAACGCTGCATTACCAGATGGATCCTGCTAAGCTTTTTGATGGGCTCGTAGAGAATAAAAATTCCTGAGATCAATCCAAAAAAACGCCCGACGCTCAGATTCGCAGCGTAAACGTAAAGTAACGCCATTCCCACACCGATTGCGGCCATCGTCTCGACCAGCGGTCCCACAGCTTCCAACGACCGGATAATGCGCATCATTTGGGAAAACTGCGTTTGATTGCTGCGCTTGAATTCCTTTTCCTGGTGGGCCTCACGCGCAAACGACTTCACCACGCGAATGCCGGCGAACGTTTCCTGCATGGTCACGACCATCTCGGCCATGCCGGCCTGTTCGTTTTGCACCGCTTTTCGCGCGCGTTGACCGTAAACGCGAAGCGGCAGCAAACACGTTGGAAAAAGAATCAGCGTGACCAAGGTAAATTTCCAATCCATCACGAGAAGCACGGTGATTGCGCCGATGATGGTGATTGGTTGCTGGAAAACGTCGCTGCTGACGGTCGTCAAAGCCATCTGCATGACGCGTGTGTTGTTCGTGATAAGCGACATCAAATATCCCGAACGCGCCTTGTTAAAGAAATCCATCGAGTTGCGAACCATCTTGCTGAAAAGCTGGCTCCGGATATCGGTAACGACCTTGTTGCTAACCCATTGCATGCAATAGGTGCTGCCGTAGGAACAAAGGCTGCGCAGAGTCATAATTGCGGGGATGGCAAGGCAGATCAGCACGATCGAATTGATCTTTGGGCCTGTATCGAGAACTCCAAGATTATGCCGCACGGCCATGGGATTGGGAGCTGCGCCGTGGAAAATGGTGCTTGTCACCCGGGCAATCGCCAGCGGGAAAAGTGAATTAACCCCGCCAGAGGCGAGACCTAACACCAGTCCCAGGATGAAACGCATCCTATAAGGTTTGACGTAACCGTAGAGCCGCCGGTACAAGGCGGGAGCTGCGCGTAACATCTCCCCAAGTGATTGCTTTTTCTTAGCCCGCTTTGCGCCACTCATGAAATTCGGGCCGCCGCATGCCGCGACAGCAGGGAATCCATAGCACTGATCACCGCTTCCGTCGAGATTTGACTCATTGGAAGGCGCGCCTGGACCGGCGAAAACTCGGTCACCGGCGCCGCCGATTTTCCGTGCAGAATCAGCGCAGGACTTTCCCTGGGCCGCCAATGGAATGGGTTGGTCGGCCCGAACAGGATCACTTGAGGTGTACGTGTCGCGGCGGCGAGATGCATCGGTGCGGAATCGACCGTTACCAGGAGCCGTGCTCCGGCAATTAAGGCCGCCAGGGTAAGCAAATCCGTCTTTCCCGAAAGATCGATGATTTTGGTCTTGTTCTTAATCGCCGCGATGTGCGCCTGCTCGTGCTTCGATGCTCCACTTGTCAGAATGAGATCCAGATTATTATCCTGGCTGTACCGTTCGATTATTCGCGCCCATCGTCCGGCTTCCCAGAGCTTTTCCTCGCGCGCCGACCCTGGATGCAAAACAATGTAGGACTTGCTGACGTTGCAATTGCGCCGGAGCGCGTCGGCTTTTTCGTGTGCCGCTTGGGGCAACTGCAAATGCAACGAGGAGGAAACGCCCACGATGCCGAGCGGCTCAAGCAAGGACAGATTGTAATCGATCGTGTGCAGGTCGCGCATACGGACGTTGACAAAATCAGTGTAAAGCAAGGCGCGGCTTTTCGACTGGTCGCGTACCCGGTATGACACGATGCGTTTCCGGGCTTTGGACAAGAACGCCAGAAATGCGGAGCGATCGTTTCGCGTGAAATCGATGCAATAATCAAACTTATTGCCTGCGACGGTAAGAAAGGCGGCGAGATCACTCAGATTACGTCTGGCCATTAAAATGCGATCGACACCTGAAATAGCTGGGAGCAGGTCAGCGCATTCGCTGGAAACAACGATCGTCATTTCCGCTTCTGGAAAGCGTTCGCGCAAAGCCGCGATCGTCGGAGTTGTTAGAATCAGATCGCCGATTCGCTTGAGTTGCAGGAGAAGAATTCTCATAAGGCCTGTGACAAGGAGCGGCGGTTTCCAAACCGCCGCGGGCGATCTGGAGATCCCCTCTCCTTGGCGGCAACTAATGCGCCATTCGCATGGCGGTTTCGTATGCGTCGAGTAATCGCGTCCGAAAATGGTCCCAGGTGAAATTTTCAACTACGCGACGTCTCGCCGCGCTGCCCATTTGCTGAACGACTTCAGGATGTCGGTGCAGATGCTGGAGTGCCGCTGCTATCGCGTCGACGTCACCCGGCTTCACAATAATTCCTTCCACGCCATCACGCACCACGTCGCCTGCTTCATGCGTGGTGATTTGAGGCAGCGCGCAAGCCGCGGCTTCATATGTCACTTTGGCGCTGCCTTCCCATTGCGACGGAAAAACATGTACCGTGCCCTGGTAAAGATAATTCTCCGGGTTGCGCACAAATCCCACTACTCGAATGTTATCGCGCCAGAATTGTTTGAGAAAAGGCTTGGCTTCATCGTGCACGTGACCTACCAACCACAGCTCCGCATCTGGCAGATTGAGACGATGCCATGCCTCGAGCACATGGTGGATGCCTTTGCGTTTGATCAGTGCGCCCGAAAAAACCGCGCGAAATTTTGCCGGCCGATTACCAGGCCTGAATCGTTCCACGTCCACCCCGCGGGGCAGGTAAAAAAGTTTTTCCTCCGGGAAACCACGTACGCGAAACGTGTTAGCCGCCTTCTCTGATAAGACAAGCAGGAGGTCAGCCAGTTGATATTCTTCTACGAAACGTTTTCGCTCGAGCAACAGTCTGTCTTTCCATCTTTGAAGACCGCGGCTTGTGATTGCCGACTCAGCAATTTTCCGACGTTGCTTGTTTTTGCCACCATCTCGATGCCAGGTCGGAATCTCGACAATCGAAGGGATCCGGCGTTGTTTTGCGACTTTCAGCGAGCGCAAACAGTCGCCCGACCAGCTATGAAACAGATCGTAGCGGCCCGTGGCGAGGTGCCGGGAGGCGATCCAATCAAGGTACTTCTTTTTCGCGCCGTAGTAGTAGGGTCGATCGAAAAATGAGATAAGGCGCACCGGATGCCAGCGCAAGGAATGGATCAATGAAGCAGGAATTTCCTTCTGCCTGTTATCGTAAGCGATCGCTTTGCCCAGGAATCCTCCGTGAAAAGATGCACGGAGAGTCTCAAATGCATCCGTATCCAGGCCGGAACCCCCGATGCGGGCAAAAATGGAGTAGAGCAAATGCCTGGGCAAAGTACGCTCTGCAACCGAGGCGGAACGTAGCGGCGGAGGAACGTTTAAGGTTTCACCCAGCATCGGGCTAGTATTCTGGCGAACATGAGGCGTGTAAAGTGACCTGTTATCGCGTGTCGAGGTAGGCGGAGGTTTCGGATTTCGTATTGGTCATTCATCATTTGGTCTTAGTTTCGCCTTGCGCAAATTGAACTAACGAGACGGACTCGAATAGCATGACGAAAAGACTCAGCATTGTCTTTGTCCGACGCGGTTATTCTTCGACTGGCGGCGCCGAGGCGTACTTAAAACGCCTCGCGTGTGGCGTGATCGAAGCCGGGCATGAGGTGCAGCTAGTCGCGACGAATGATTGGCCGGACGCCGAGTGGCCGTTCGGATCGATCATGCGCTTGCCCGACAAATCGCCGATTGGGTTTGCCAATAAGCTGGAGCAAATCCGCGCCAACATTCATTGCGATGTCCTGTTCAGTCTCGAGCGCGTCTGGAC
>JBKPLM010000050.1:0-3789 GCA_046731655.1 Verrucomicrobiota bacterium
CGCGTTCGGCAAGCCGCCATAGCCGACGCTATCATCAAGCGGATCGAGCTCGACGATGTTCACGCCCGCGATGAGCGCGTCGAGCACGTCCGCGCCGCCTGAGGTCATCATCGTGAACGCCTTTTGGACGCAGGTCATGCGACCGCCGTTTTTGAATTCGTTGCCGTTCGCCGACGCGATCACGACCGGCTTGGCCGATTTGGAACTGGTCACGCTTGGTGCTTGCCCGAAAAGTGCGCGCGGTGTCACGGCGAGAGCCAGTCCACCCGCGACGCTCGATTGCATGAAACGCCGTCTATTCATGGCCGCATCCAAACATGCTGACGCAGGAAAGCCAACTTTTCAGTGTTTCAGCTTTTCAGCGTTTCCTTAGGTCGCGCGCCATCAGGCGGTTCAGTTGAATCCATTCCGCTAGCGCGGCTGCATCAGGCTGAGGCGCTGCCTTCGTGGGGCTCTCCGAATTGAATTCCCTGAGCAAGCGGAAGCTCAGTCGAGAAATTGATGGTGTTCGTTTGGCGGCGCATGTAGCTCTTCCAGCAATCGCTTCCGCTCTCACGCCCACCGCCGGTATTTTTCTCACCGCCGAACGCACCGCCGATTTCCGCGCCGCTCGTGCCAGTATTTACATTCGCGATACCGCAATCGCTTCCAACTGCGCTCACGAATTTTTCGGCTTCGCGCACGTCGTTTGTGAAGATCGAACTCGTTAGGCCCTGAGGCACGTTGTTCTGAATCGCGATCGCTTCGTCGAAATCGTGATACGTCATTAAGTAAAGCAGCGGACCAAAGGTTTCGTGCTTCACGATCTCGAAATCCGGTTTGGCACTTGCCAGACACGGTTTCATATAACAATCGCCGGGAACAGTGAGTCGATCCCCGCCATAAAGGACTTCGCCACCTTCATCTTTCAATCGCTGGATCGAATGCTGCACAAGATCGACCGCGTTCTTATCGATGAGTGGTCCCATCACCGTTTTCTCGTCGAGTGGATTTCCGATTGGTAAACTCTTGTAAGCAGCAAGCAGTTTATTTCGAACTTTCGATGCGACCGATTCGTGCATGATCACGCGCCTTGTGGAAGTGCAACGTTGTCCCGCCGTGCCGACGGCGCCGAAAAAGATCGATTGCGTAGCCATGTCGAGATCCGCGCTTGGCGTGACGATGAGTGCGTTGTTGCCACCCAGCTCCATGATTGATCGCCCCAGGCGACCATGGACCGTTTGCGCAACGTGCAAACCCATATTCACAGAGCCGGTGGCTGAGACCAATGGGATCCGCGGATCGTCGGCTAATTTTTGGCCGACTGCCTTACGATCCCCAATTAGTAACGAGAAGATCGCCGGATCGGCTCCGGTCTCACGACAAACGCGTTCGCAAATCTTTGTCACAGCAATCGCCGTGAGGGGCGTTTTCTCCGAAGGCTTCCAAACTGTTGCGTCTCCACAAACGGCGGCGAGCGTTGCGTTCCATGACCAGACGGCGACCGGAAAATTAAACGCACTAATCACGGCGATGACGCCTAACGGATGCCATTGTTCCATCAGTCGGTGACTCGGTCGTTCCGATTGGATCGTCAGGCCATATAACATGCGCGATTGGCCGACTGCGAAATCGCAGATGTCGATCATCTCCTGCACTTCGCCTTCGCCTTCGGCAATAATTTTTCCGGTCTCGAGCGTGACGAGTTGGCCGAGCTCGTGTTTCAGGTCGCGCAATGCGTTCCCAAGGCGGCGAACGGTGTCGCCGCGCACCGGACCCGGAGTTGTACGCCATTTCAAGAACGCTTCCTGAGCACGCGCAATCGCCTTGTTGTAATCATCGTCCGATGCGGTACGCACACTCGCGACTCGCCGCCCATCAATCGGTGAAATCTTATCGATTTTTGCGCCGCCACCGCGCCATTCACCATCGAAGACGCCATCGTTTACATCGCTGAGACCAAGCTTTTCGAGAACGGGTTGCATAATCTAAATGGTGGGATCCCGCGGTTGCGGGAGCCGTCCGTCAATCGTGGGCGCGCCCGGCGGTCGCGCCCTACCAAAATCATTTTCGCTGCCGGCAATATTTTCGCATTGCATCCATCGCTTCATCGACCACCTCCGCCGTAATGTCGAGTGGCGGACGAAACCGGATAGAATTCTCGCCTGATCGAAGCGTAAGAACACCGAGATCGAAAAAGCCTTTCCAGAATTCCTCGCGCGTTTTTCCGTCTGGCAGATCGAAAGCTAGAAATAGTCCGCGTCCGCGCGCGGCGGAAATCCGCGAATCTTCCTGCTGCAGATCGCGCAGTTGATCCAAAAAGTATGCGCCTACTTTCCCGGCGTTCTCAACCAAATGCTCCTCTTCGATGATGCGGAGAAAATGAGTTGAGCGCACCATATCGGTAAAATTACCGCCCCAGGTCGAGTTCAGCCGACTCGGTAGGCGAAAGGCATTATCCTTCACCGAATCGACGCGCGTGCCGCCCATGATGCCACAGACTTGCGCCTTTTTACCGAAGGCCAGCAGATCAGGCATCACGTCGAAATGTTCGCAGCACCAGTTGCGTCCCGTTGCGCCCATGCCGCATTGCACTTCATCAAAGATGAGAAGGATGTCGCTTTCGTCACAAATCTTTCGCAGCGTCTGCAACCATTCACCGCGGAAATGGTTGTCGCCGCCTTCGCCTTGGATCGGCTCGATGATGATGGCGCAGATGTCGATGCTACGCTGGTCGATGAAGTCACGAATCTCGCGCTCGGCCTTTTTTTCCCGCTCAATCACGTCCGCTTCGCGCTTCGATTCTGGCAGCGAAAAATCGATGTGTGGACACGACACGCGTGGCCAATCAAACTTTGCGAACAAATCGGTCTTGCGCGGATCGGTGTTCGTGAGGCTCATCGTGTAACCGCTGCGCCCGTGAAAAGCCCGGCGGAAATGTAAAACCTGTGTGCCGCGTTCGCCATGCCCCGCGGTCGTGTTTTTGCGCACCTTCCAATCCATTGCCGCCTTCAAACAGTTCTCGATCGCCAGCGCGCCCCCCTCGATAAAAAGGTAACGCTCCAGCGGCGGCAAACCGACTACACGCTCAAAGGTATCGACAAATTCAGCGTAAGCCTCGGAGTAAACGTCCGAGTTGGCGATTTTGACTTTTGCGGCACGAAGGAGATCGCGCTGCACAGTGGGATCATCAAAGTGCGGATGATTGAATCCGATCGGCATCGAGCCAAAGAATCCGTAGAGATCGATAAGCCGTCTGTTCGTGACGGCATTGTGTAAGTAAGGACCGCGACTTTTGTCGAGATCGACGACGACTTTGAAGCCATCGAGCAGGACGTGTTGCTCGATTATTTCGAGAATTTTCGACGGCGTTATTGCTTTTTGTTTTTCGCTCTTTGCGGTGCGGCTTCGAGATGAAGCCGCCTCCGTGAGCACGGACGGCATACTCATTGTTGATCGTAATCTGTAGCGCACATGTGGTCAATGGTAGGGCGCGACCGCTGGGCGCGCCGAAATAAATCCAAACGGAAAAATTTTAGCGGACGGCCGGCGATCTTTCCCTACCCTCTTTCCCTACCCTAGATGATGCCTTCGCGCAGGAGTTCGTATTTACCAGCGAGCAAATCTTGCACAAGAACGTAGCCGCGCTTGTCCACGTTGCGTGTTGTTCCAGCAAAATGATGATCGATTCTCATCCGCGCGGATCGGCAGAAATAGTCTGCGACGGCGAGAATCTCATCCGCGGGTTT
The DNA here is from genome assembly GCA_046731655.1 of Verrucomicrobiota bacterium. Taxonomy (GTDB): domain Bacteria; phylum Verrucomicrobiota; class Verrucomicrobiia; order Chthoniobacterales; family UBA10450; genus Udaeobacter. The sequence continues at coordinate 3,729 of JBKPLM010000050.1, forward strand.
ACCCTGACCGAGCAACCATTGCGCATAGGAACACGTGGCGCTGATAGCAAACAATTCCGTC
>JBKPLM010000051.1:0-3105 GCA_046731655.1 Verrucomicrobiota bacterium
AGTCAGCTATGATCAACTTCTGGATATTTTCTGGTCGAATCATAACCCGACTACGCTCAACCGGCAGGGCCCGGACGTTGGCACTCAGTATCGCTCCGTGATTTTTTATCATTCGCCCGAGCAACAATCGGCCGCCGCCGCTTCAAAAGAAAAAGTGGACATGAGCGGCCGTTTCAATCGCCCGATCGTGACGCGGATCGAACCGGCATCGAACTTCTGGCGCGCGGAAGAATATCATCAGCGTTACCTGCAAAAGCGCGGGCAGTCGCATTGCGCGATTTAATGGCTGTATTTTTGCAGATCTGATTCCGCCTCTCCCCCTTGGCGAGGGGAGAGGATTGAGGCGAGGGGGTGCGTGATAAGCAATCCCAAACCCTCACCCTTCGAAAGGGAGAGGCGAATAAGTCAGCCGTTTATTGGTGGCACAAGCGCAGATAGGTAATGTATTTTTATCCATGAAAACGGCGCCTCAAGTGATTCGAACCAAGGATTTCGCTGTCGACGCTGCCAGCTTCATTCTCGACCAGGCGCACAACGCCGTTGGCCAACGCAATGAATTCCGGCTTGCGCTCTCCGGCGGGAACACTCCCATTCCGATTTATAGCCGGCTTGCCGTGATAGGGCACGATCTGCCGTGGGAATTGACCCGAATTACATTCGGAGACGAGCGATGCGTCCCTCCCGATGATCAGGAGAGCAATTTCAGAATGGCCCGGGAAACTCTTCTCGCGCCTGCTGCAGTTCCTGAAAAATCAGTCCTCCGTATGCGTGGTGAAATCGATCCACAAGTCGCAGCACAGGAATACCAGGATCAACTGGACCTAATGGCCACACAGCGAGGCGAACCGATTTACCGGCATGACTTGATTCTTCTCGGACTTGGAGACGATGGACACACTGCGTCGCTTTTTCCGGGCACCGTTGCCTTAGATGAAACCATAAGGCGAGTCGTCGCAAACTTTGTTCCAACGCTAGATGCCTGGCGATTGACATTCACGATCCCGCTTATCAATCACGCACGGCACATCTGTTTTCTGGTTGGCTCGGCGAAAAATGCTGACTTAATCGAGAGCGTCCTCGAAGGTGATCCTCAATTTCCAGCTTCCAGAGTGAATCCATCTGCTGGAGATGTGACGTGGATAATTGGGGAATGATTCGTTACACCTCTAGTGGTCATCCCGAACGCAGTGAGGGACCTCGCAAAGACGTGATTGGTTTTCATTGGTACATGACAATCCAACCTTCGATTGTGCGATCCTTCGCTTCGCTCAAAATGACACCCGTTTAACGATTCAACGCTTTACCTTTAACCCGTTTCAACGTTCTCAGTACTCTTCGCCTTCGTCTTCTCTCGGCGGCGCCACGCGATCGTCCACCGCGTACGCATGGAGCATTACCGCGATCAGGTAAAAGAAAAAGAGACCGAGCCCCCAGCCAGCAGACGCGAACGCCGCCAGCAACACGAAGATCCCGACTGGGATCGCACCAAACATCCAGAGAAAGCCCGCGAGCTTGTGTCCCTTATAAATATGTCCCAACCCGGGAATGATACTAAAGATCACTGCGATCGCATCGCTCGCTTTGCCTTCGGCTGTTTCAGTTGCGCCACGTGACCAATCACATCGGTCACAGTGTTCGGCATCTTTTGGCAGGAGATGCCCGCAGTATGGACAGGACATTTTATCGCCCGCGCTTGGTTCGGGCCGGGTGGCAGGTGCGTCTGTGTACTCTACGCTCATTTCACTTCTTGAAGGTTCACAAGACGGGCCGAATTCGTCAAGCAAACTTGCAGTTGGCCGCGATACAACGCTTCGGTAGACTCGTTTGCAAAAGGATTGAAAGTCGCGCTTCTTCTTTTCCTCTGCTTCTCCACGCAAGCTTTAGGCGCGGGGTTGAATTCTTATGCTGACCTGGTTGCAAAGGATTCCGGTACAACGCCGCGGAACGGCGTGCGTGTGACTTATCTCGGAACTAACGGTTACCAATTCGAATTCGAGGGTCATGCTCTACTGGTCGATCCCTACTTTTCGCGCCTTGATCTTTTAAGCGTTGCACTTGGTTCGCGCATTCGACCGAACATGCCTCGCATTGCTCAGGGAATGCGACATCTCGCGCCCAATCCAGACGCGATCCTGATCACTCATGGGCATTTCGATCATTTGCTCGATGTTCCAACTGTCATGTCGAGAACGCACGCTCGTCTCATTGCTTCACCCTCAGCTGTCGACCTTGCGAAACGGGCAGGCGCTCCATCCGGCGATGCGGTCACAGCCGGAGATGTTCGGCGAATTGGACCCTGGAAAATCCGCGTGCTGGCTGCCACGCATGATCGCCTTTTTGGTAAGGTGCCTTTCGATCAACATGGAACGCATGGTTCTGGCCCGCCGCAACGTCCGGCCGATTGGGTTTGTGGCGACCCGCTGGCGTTTCTGATCGAAGTCGATGGCCAGCGTATTTATGTCGATTCTGGGGGAACGCCTGCGCAATTGCCACCCCACGAGCCGGTCGATCTCGCGATTCTGGGTATGGCACTACCGGATTCTCGAGCGCGATTGCCTGGTGCACTCCAACGTTTGGAGCCACGCTACATTTTGCCCAGTCATCAGGACAATTTTTTTCGGCCGTTGGCCGCCGGATTTCAATTCGGACCGCTTACGGATTTCTCCCGGGTGCGGCGCGATTGCGAGCAAGCGAATCACGCCCGCTTAATTCTGCTCGATTATTTCCGACCGTGGACACTGCCCGCGACAATAAATCCCAAATCTCAAGCCCTGCTGGAAGCTCCAAATCCCAATTTCCAAATCCCAAGTAAGAAGCCAAACCCCAAGTTCCAAAATGGAGGATGATTCTAAACCGCGCGACTTGGAGGTCCGAACGTTTCTCTTTGCGGAATCGGTGCGGGCATTCGTTAAACGATTGCCGAGAACCATCAGTAATACCGAGGATGTTCGACAATTGGTTCGCGCCTCTGACTCTGTTGCAGCTAATTGGATCGAAGCTGATGAAGCTTTGAGCAAAAAAGATTTCCTTATGCGCGTAAAAGTCTGCCGCAAAGAAGCAAAAGAGAGCCGCTTATTCCTGCGACTGATCGATGCGGGTCTGACA
>JBKPLM010000052.1:0-4993 GCA_046731655.1 Verrucomicrobiota bacterium
GCGCCTCCGGATCATTCAAACCGGAGACGGACACCGCAAGATTATGCGGTGTGGGAAATTCATCCCGTAATGATGGACAAGGGTTTTTTGAAATCGCAGGCATCCGAAACCTGTAAAGATAGGATTTTGTCTGATTAGACAATCATCCGCCAGTCCGATTGTGTGTCTTCATCAATCAAAGCAAGTTTGCCGCGCACACTCCATAGGAATGCCAAGGCGCTTTTTTGGTTGTGCCTTGGACTAATGAGCGGCGGGTTGGGGAGCTCCCGCCGCTCTTCCTTCGGGTGACACAGGATTGAAGGTAAGATGGATCGCTTGATTCTGAATTGCGAAGGAGTTGGTCTCGGGACGCATGAGTTGGCTCGCGACATTGTCATGATTGGCCGTGCTCCATTGAACCAGCTAGTCATTGATCATCCGACGGTGTCAGGGCAGCACGCCGTGCTTCTGAGAACCCGCGACTCCTATTCGCTGAAAGACTTAAATTCAACGAACGGGACACAGATCAAATGCGATTTCGTCACTGATGCTGAGTTGAAGGACGGTGACACAATCCGATTTGGTTCGGTCAAAGCGGTTTTTGCAGCACCTTGTCGCAAAGCGTGGCCAAAGCGGCTCCGTGCAATGCTGCAGACGTCGCGGTTATGGTCGCGGTAAGCTTTATCTCCGCCGTCGGAGTTGTACCCGAAGAAATAGTGCAACAAGTTGCGAGGGGCCAGGATTACGCGGGGACCTTAACCTGGCGCGGTGTCCACTTCTTCAGCGTGGACAACTCCAACAACCGCCTCTCCACACCCGGTGAGTGTTCGCAATTTGTTGCGAAAAAATTTCAGCCTGCAATCCTCCATCTTGTCACCCCAAAGATGCACACTTACGAAATATGCTCGCGTAAAGACAATGCGGAGATGCGCGACCCTCCGGCCTCGCAATCAAATTTTGGACGAAGGCCGCGTCAATCTGGTTTCAGATGTCGCTCTACAGCCGATCAAATTTTTTAAAATAATACGACCAGCGAGCGGTTTCGGACGTTTGTTTTGTAAAATGCCAGACGAACTGCGCAATTCGCGAACTGTTCACAATCGGCTCTCTTCGCAGCTGTTGTATCGGCTGATGGATTTTCGAGACTGGACTGAGCTCAAGCTCGCGGAAATGTCCGGAGTCCTGCCCAGCATTGTCTCCGCACATCTCTGTGGCAAGCGCCCCATCCACCCGCAGCATCTCGCTGTTTATCTCAGACTACTCGATCGCCAGGAGCGCGTTGCCTTCTTGGACGCCTGGTTGCGCGATAACATGGATTACGAGGTGATCGCGAATCTACTCGACGGCACCAAGACGCATTCGATGTCATCAGTCCCGGAGAATCAGTGTCGGATGCTCGATTGGTGGGCAACAGCGATTGCGGGTGATTCCAAGTTCGCTAAAATCTTCACCCGTTTCAGCCCAAAAGCTGGGTTCAAGTTTCCTTCGGCGGTTTTGTTACCTGTAAGCACGGCCGCCGCTCAACTCCAAAACCTGCTGCTGGAGAAGGCTTCTAGCGTTTGGTATCTCGTACGGTCCTTGTGCTCTCGTGTCGAACACGCCGCAGTCGCTCTCGTTACGCTTGTTTTGGCTCTGTGCCAGCAGGGCAAGGTAACTCAGCAGGCGGGAGGACTCGCTGAGCAGGCGGGCGGGCTGGCTGAGAGGACTCTTACCACTTCGCTCGTCGCAGCGTCGTTTGTCACACCAGCTCTAGCGGAGACGACGAATTTCGAAGCCGTTATGCAACATGTATCGCCGCCGCCCCCGCCGGTAGTCGCGCGGAGTCGAAAGGGTAGATTTGGATCGCCAGCAAACGCTAGGCGGAGTCTATCCCGGGCGCAGAGACAGCACCAAAGCGTTCCGGCGCTTCGTATTGGCAGAGCAATCGACCGCGAGTGGCATCGGCTCGTCGCGGCGCCCAAAAGCGTGCACAGCGCGTTTGCTCGCCTCATCCGTGACGCGAATTCGCAGCAATCCAAACAAAGGCACCGCAAGCAGCGGCTAAACTAAACAGAAAACACGAGAGGAAGACACTCTGGCAAAAGGGGGCAATACCTGGCTTGGGATTTCGGCACGGGCAATCCCCGGCCATTCAACTCCAACGGCTGCCCTGACATACCGCGATTGCGGCAGCCACCGGAGGCTCTTGTCCTGCTCGGCACGGCACCGAGCATCTTACGGCTAGCACAGATTTGCCTAAAGGTGCATTAAGATGGCAAACGTGTCCTCCGATCACAGAGCGAATGTCATCAACGATCAAATACTTAATGACGGTAGGCACCTGCACGTTCAATTTTTGGGAATAGGAGACGCTTATTTACGAACGTTCGGGCGCCGACAGAATCTGATTTCGCTCAGCTGGAGATTCGAATTTGTACTAATTGGCAATGTCGAGCGAACGATCCATTTCGCTAAAGCACACAGCAAATGTGACCTGCCGAAGCTTATGAAGCTACAGCAACGGGATCGGCGTCCGCATTGCCCTAGTGGTCTGCTTAGAGGCAGGCTCGATCGCTGTTCGTTTTTTCGAGAACTTCTTTCCGTTGTTGCCGTAGAACCTCTAAATAAGGCTGGCCTAGCGTCTGGCGGCTGCCTACCCTGCCAAAGCGACAATGAATTTCTCATCACCGAACCCAGGAGAAATTCTGCCTATGGACCTTAAGTTTGAATGTCCACGCTGTGGTCAACACCTCTCCGCGACACGCGTCCAAATCGGCGTAACAGCTCCGTGCCCACACTGCAATGCCGCGGTCACCGTCCCGAAGACCTCTACGTTACCTCACCAACCACAACAGACAGAATTCCGGGAAAAAAAACGTCACAAGACCACGGTGATTTTAATCGAGAACAGTGCGGCCGTACCGGCCAATACAAAGGAAAAAGCAAAATGGACGGACGATCCCGCCGAGGCGCGGAGTTGGCTAATTGATCGATTAGGGGAGATCCATGCCGGAAAGTATCTGGGGGGCATTTTCGATCAGAAGATGGTCGAGGCCATAATGCCTTCAACGACTGAAAGACTCGCCGTCGAGGTCATGATGCCTTCAAGAACTGAAAGACTCGCTTTCTGGCGAGACGAATATGCGCTCGATTCCTTTACCGTTCTGCAACGGTTACTGGCCTTCATGCTTTCGCAGAGCCAACAGGGACCGGAACTGCAGAGTTGGCTGACTGTGTCGGCGACCGTACTGTATGCTAGGCCGTTCAAGCAATGGCCGGAAGTGAGATTGGCGGAGGACGACGTCCCCATCAAATACAGAGAGGTTCACAAGGAAGTCTTAAAGTATTGTGACAACGTAATCGCTCACCGCGATCCGGACGCACATAAAAGCGATGTGTGGGGAAATGAGCTGCCGATCGTCTCGGAAGGAAACAATATCTTCATTCCAAGGACGAATCCCGCTATGGAGAATCATATAGCGGGCAGCCTCCTGAAGCTTGTTGAAATACTGATACCCATGCTCAAAGCGCGCGCGTTTTCTTTTGTTAGTAAATTTTTGCCTCGGCCAGTAGCCCCAGGTGCGTACGTTCTGAGTTTGGAAGAGAATCCAGCAGAGTGGCTAAGCCCGGCCAACCCCCCACGTAGATAACTTTTACGCCAACTGACATCTGTGGGGCGTGTCGCGGCGACTTTTGCGTGACACCTGTACGCTGCCATACCTTATCGCAGGCAGTACAAGCTAGATCGTCGCGCTGGCGTATTCGATCTCCGGCTGGCAACAGCGGCCTTTGTTGTATCGGCCTTTCGTTCATTCTTTCATGTTTTAGTTACGCGGCTTGGCGTTGATTCCTTCAAGAAATGGAGAGTTGCTCATCATGTGGCTGACCGATCCCGGATACGGCGGACCACTGCTGCGGTTCTGAGGCAACTTCGAATCGGCTGCGCGAATTTTTACAGCCCGTCCCTTCGCGCTGTGATTCGCGTCTTCGACGAAGCGGACAACGTGGTTGAAACGCACGAGCACACTGGCGAATTAAGAGAGTTGGTAAGCTTTAAACTTACGTCGGAACTATTACCCTTCGTGCCTCCTGACGCGCGGCCCAAGCTCCAACGACCGCGCGGGAAGGAAACACGCCCTTCCAACTTCGTTCGTCGCCAAGGGCATATATCGGCACAAAGCTAAAAGGCCAACGCCGTGCTAAAAGCGATAGCGCCGCGTGCTGAGCTCTTCATAAACTTAAATCTGCTAGGTACTTAAGCAGGAGTCTTCTCAAAAGCCGCGCTATCATTGAGGGGAAATCGATAGATTTTCCGACGATTGTAAGATATTCCGACGATTTATACAACTCCTCTGAGGCGGTGATGCGAACTCTATGGGAAAAGATTTGATGAGAGCGAAACGACCAAGCCGCACCCGCTCGCGAACGTCAAAATTCGCACGCAAACGCCGAAGATCAGGCAAAAGCTCCGACACATTGCGGCGGGCTACGATGGCTCACCAGGAAACTACCGACGTCGAACGAACTCCCTCCCTCCTCCTTTCATCGCTAAGATTCTGGGAGGTCGAGCATGAACTAATCGAGGAACGTCTGACCGCAATTCGTGAGCGCCAACAACAACGAGTATTGGCCGCACGAAGCCACGCGTGAGACGCAGCCCCAACTCCATCCAGCTCTACTGAGATTATCAGCAATGATTTCTCAGCACCGTTTCACCCGTCGCCGAAGTCGTCACGATTGCCTTTCGTCATCGTCGTCCCCCCGGGCTTCCTTTCCTTACGGCTGCCAAATTACTGTAAAGCGAAATTCTCTTGCGAAATAAATGCCGCCGGCGGTACATTTTCAGGCATGGGAACGGCATTGAGAGTTGCATGAAAAAGAAATCTGAAACAGAAGCCTTGCGGCAGGATCACGCCCGTGACGCTCTGCTTCACGGCGGCACGGTAGATTCATTCGTTAACCCGTATCATCCTGACCTGCGCTTCCCGGCATTCCGCGCGTATATTAAGGCTGTCCGTAACGCATTATTTCGCCC
>JBKPLM010000053.1:0-3607 GCA_046731655.1 Verrucomicrobiota bacterium
GTATAAGGGCAAGTTCGACCAGGGCTGGGACAAGTTGCGCGAAGAAACGTTTGCGCGTCAGAAGCAGCTCGGCGTAATCCCGGCTAACGCCAAGCTCACCTCTCGTGACCCGGCGTTTGCGGCCTGGGACAGCATAGCGCCAGAAGTTAAGAAGCTATATGCGCATCAAATGGAAGTTTATGCCGGCTATCAGCAAAACGCCGACCACGCTGTCGGTCGGGTCGTTCAAGCGATTGAGGAGATGGGCCTCGCTGATAACACACTGATTATTTATATCTTTGGCGATAACGGCGCGAGCATGGAGGGGACGGAGAGTGGGACATTCAACGAAATGACTACTCTGAATGGCGTTCCGCTCACAAACGATCAGCAGCTAAAAGCGATCAAAGCTTACGGGGGCCTGGATAAATGGGGCGGTCCGGACATGGCTCCGCATTACGCGGCTGCATGGGCATGGGCGGGTAACACACCATTCAAGTGGGGGAAGCAGGTAGCCTCACATCTTGGCGGTATTCGTAACCCGATGGTCATTGCCTGGCCAAAACGCATCAAGGACAAGGGCGGTCTCCGAAGTCAGTTCACTCATTGTACCGACATCGCGCCAACGATCCTGGAAGCCACTGGGCTGCCAGAGCCAAAGGAAGTCAACGGCGTAGCGCAGATGCCGATGCACGGCGTAAGTTTTCTCTCCACATTCGATGATGCGAAAGCACCCTCCCGACATACACAGCAGTACTTCGAGATTTTGGGAAACCGCGCCATGTACAAGGACGGCTGGCTCGCATGCTGGCGACTGGACCGAATTCCATGGAAGATTGATCCCGAAACACTCTCGCGATTCGCACCGGGTAAGTGGGACCCGGATAAGGACAAATGTGAGTTATACAACCTGGACGAGGATTTCTCGCAGGCTGACGATGTCGCCGATGAGTACCCCGATAAAGTGCGCGAACTAACGGCACTGTTCTGGGCCGAGGCAGAGAAATATCAAGTGCTGCCGCTGCTTGGAGAGATGGCGACTGTTTGGGGCTTTCCGAAAGGTTTACCCGACCAAACGAAGTTCACCTACTACAACGGAACAGAAAACATCTCTTCCGGCATGATTCCTCCGATTTATGATCGTTCGTATACCATCACGGCAGACTTAGTTAATCCGGGCCGACCGGGCCTTGGACTTCGTCCCGGGTTAGCGGGAGTGATTGTCGCCGAGGGCAGTTTCCTCGGCGGTTTCTCGCTTTATGTCGAAAACGGCAACCTCAAGCATACCTATAGCTTGCTCGGTTTGAAATTGGATACCATCGCCTCGCGCGATCAGTTGCCCGAAGGCAAAGTAACTGTGCGTTATGAGTTTGTGGCCGACAAACCCGGCGAGTTCGGCACCGGCGGCACAAGCCGACTTTTCATCAATGGTAAACAGCAAGCAGAAGCAAAAATGGATCACAGCGTGCCGTTCCGATTTGCCTCGTATGCTGGGATGGATATCGGCACTGACAATGGTCTGCCGGTAGTCCCGAAATTCGAATACACCAAGGTGCTACCGAAGTATTTCAGAGGCACGATCGAAAAGGTCGAGTTCGACCTCGGTCCGGCCAAACTCAGTAGCGGGGACCTACAGCGCATGGATCTGGAGCGTTTTGCGAACGCCGTACGCAATTGAGAAACAAGCAATGGTAATACACTAGTCGATACCGTGCGCTTAACACGCTCACTTCACCGAATGTTCTAACACATGTACCATCGGTTCACTAGGAATGTGTATCAGGCCTCCAAAAGGCTGATCCAGCTCAAGGATCAGAAAAATTGCGCCCGCAACTGAGAAGGCAGAGGCGACCAGAGCTAGCGTGGTCGTGGCATTGGGTGGCGCAATCAAGCTGAAGCCGAAGAAGATCACCACGAGCCACGAGACAAGGATAATCAGCATCGGCTTCGAAATTGATGGGATCGACTGAGCTATCAGCAGCGACCGAAGCTGACCGAGATCCACCATCAAGTTCGCGATTTGTGTTTTAAGCGCACGTTGCGTGTCGTCGTGCGGCGAGAGTCCCTGGATCGCGATATAAACTGTATGCCCCGCCTGTTCGTCAGGCGCTAACTGACTAGGCCTACCCCGGTCGGTCGGCCAAATGCGCTGAACCGCATCGGCGACGGCCACGCGAAGCTCGGTGCGGGCCTCCTCAGCTTCTGGTCCGTACAGGGTTAACACGCGGTCGAGAAAAGCAATTTTCGCTGCCATTTGGATCACTTCGCTTCGCCTCGTGTCGTACGCGTCCTTCGCTGAGCTTACCAGTAACCCCAAGACCAAGGCGGTCATGGTAGCAACAAGACCCATGGCAAGTTTCACTGCGTCCCTGGAGCTATCGCTTAGATGATCCTCAGGCAGGTAACGATGCACACGCCTTCCGAGCAACGCGGCGCCGACGAGACCAACAAACAAAATAACGGAGATAAGAATCATATTCATCGCGAAAATTGCACCGCAATCCAAGCTAACGTCGCGATCGCAATTGGAATGAATGTGTTCTTTACCACAGCTGTAACGAATTTATTCGGATGTTTTGGACGTCTTGTCTTTTTGCGCGACGAGAATCTGAAAACCGAGGGGGCTTTGCGTAGTCGGATCCACCGACTTGTCAGTGAAGATGATTGTCGTACCCGGTGTGATTATTGCCTTCGCATCAGTTAGGAACACTGTCGGAAGCCCGCTCTTCTGCGCCGCCAAAAACAGACCCTGGCTTGATCCTTCTTTTCCTGCGGATGTCACTTCTATCCAACGCAGATGTCCTTCCGCATCTGCTCCGCTCAGCGCGCTGAAAACCCGATCGTTCAGAGCCGAAACAACCTGGGCATTCGGAATGCCGGCACGGCCGATTTCGACACCATTTCGATACACATAGACCGTTTTGTCTGCGCTGCTAACAATCAGGGAGACTGGACCGCTGGGAGATTTGTTCGGGTCCCAGTCAAACTTGCCAGGGACGATTGGCTCGCTCTCCTGACCGGTCTGTGCGAAGAACAACCCAGGGTGAACTGTCTCCGCGGGTGCGGAATGTTGATCGGCAATTATCACAGTAGCTCCTTTCATGGTGACGCCGAAGAGCAGTTTGGAGAATTCTAGCGGGAGCCGAACGCAGCCGTGCGAGTCTGGATACCCCGGCAGGTCGCCCGCGTGCAGCGCAATCCCGCCCCAGGTTACGCGTTCCATGTAAGGCATCTCTGCACCTTTATAGATGCTCGACGTATGATGCACCTCCTTTTCCAGGATCGTAAAAACGCCGGTCGGAGTTGGGTGGCCCGGGCGGCCCGTGCTGCAGCTCGACCGCGCAATGCGGATACCATTACGATAGACATAGGCCACCTGCTCGGTAACGCTCGCCACGATCAATAAAGGTCCTTCGGGCGCGCGCTCGGGTTCCCAAACATATTCACCGGGCTTCAGCGTGACCGTGTCCGGCGACACCCGTACGCCCTCGGTAAAAACTTCGGCAAAGATGAACGATCGCTCGAGAACGAGCAAACCAGAGACAAAGGCAATCAATAACAAAAACTTCATCGTAGTTGATCTCTAATTGGTCGATTTCCGCCGATGATTTCGATCAGCCTTGACCTA
>JBKPLM010000054.1:0-7967 GCA_046731655.1 Verrucomicrobiota bacterium
ATCCTGCACCGCTCCAGATAGATCCCAGTTTGGATCAACTTCGTCTGACATCTGATGATAATGCTGCGCGGTGTAATCGTCTCTTTTTTGTTGACCGAAATTTGCTGGTTTGCCGATGAAATCTTTGCCACCTCTGATGTAAAGTGCAGGTACGCCGCGCTTCGAGAATTCGAAATGATCGGCACGATAGAAATTGCCTTTTTCGGGCTCACTGTTCGACGTCATAATCCGGCCGTTGCGTTTGGCGGTCGCAGCCAGCAAGACATCGAGTGTAGAATTGTTGTCGCTCAAGTCCTCGACGTCGCGCGTTTTTCCCCACGGATTAACGGTGTCAATGTTGATGTCGGCCAGCGTTTTCTCCAGCGGATAAAGCGGATGTTCGGCGTAAAATTTCGCGCCGAGTAATCCCGCTTCTTCGGCCGTCGTGGCCATGAACAGCACCGAGCGTTTAGGCGGCGGATTTAGTTTTGTGAACGCGGCCGCGAGTTCAATGACACACGCCACACCAGACGCGTTGTCGATTGCGCCGTTAAAAATCTGATCGCTCTGTAATTCAGAATGACGTCCGAGATGATCCCAGTGCGCGGTATAAATGACACATTCATCCCGCAATTTCGGATCGCTTCCTTCGAGTCTGCCGACGACGTTATGCGATTTGAACGAGCGCAGTTGTTGCTTGATGTCGATGTTGGCTTTGGCTTTCAGCGCGACCGGTTGGAATTGCTTTGTGATCGCCGATTTCTTCAGCGCATCAAAATCCTGACTACAGTCAGCCAGTAATTTCTTCGCGAGATCGAGGGTTATCCAGGAGCGTGCTGCCACTGCGTCCATATTTTTGTCGGGCGAATCGATCTCGTAGTTTTCCTTCGCCCAACTCGTTCGCACCACGGAATAGGGATAACCAGCAGGTCCAGTCTCGTGAATGATTAGGGCAGCCGCGGCGCCCTTTTGTGCGGCGATCTCGTACTTGTAAGTCCACCGGCCGTAGTAGGTCATCGCTTTCCCTTTGAAAATTTTCTCATCGAGTTTTGATGGATCTTTCGGATCCGGCACCGGTGGATCACCGATTAACATCAGCAACGTCTTGCCGCGAACATCGAGCCCTTTGTAATCGTCCCAGCCGTACTCTGGCGCGACGATCCCGTATCCGACAAAGACCACATCCGAATTGTCGATCTTGATCTCAGGTTGGAGACGCGCCGAAGATGCGGTGAAATCGTTGGGATACTTTGGGTCGATGGTTTTATCGCCAATGCTGAACGACAGTCTAGGTTCGCTCTTGATCCCGGCCAGCGGAACTTCCTGCGTGTACGCCCCATCTGGATTTCCCGGCTTCAATCCGATCTGTTTGAACTGATCACTGATGTATTTGACCGAAAGTTCTTCTCCTCTCGTCCCCGGCGCGCGTCCTTCGAATTCATCCGACGCGAGAATCTTAATATGCGCGAGCATGCCGTCCGGCGTGATCGCCTCCAGCCCCGGCTGCAAACGCAATGCTAACTCATCAACTGCGAGAATCGCCGTCGCAGCGGCAAAAAAAAGTGGGACAAGCCAGCGGGCAATTTTCACTCGATACGGAGACGTTGTAGCGGCGTTTGTGTCAAACGCCGAGCTCAGAAGAAGTAATAGGCGCTTGGCACAAGCGCCTCTACAACTATTTGTTTTCGTTGGATGGCCCTGCGGGAGCTTTGTTTTTCTCTTGTCGGCCGATGCCGATCTTTTTCAGGAACGGTTGGACCGATTGTTTGCGTCCGAGGAACTTCTCGATTGAAGCGTTGACGTCACGCGAATCGCCTGGCTCGTAGATTTCGTGGCGCAATTTCATGCCTGCTTGTTTGTCGAGGTAGCCGTCCTTCGCTTTTTCGAAGACGGTTGCCATATCGGAGGCGATCGCATCGGCCCAGGCATACCCATAGTAGCCGGCATCATAACCATTCAGATGCCCAAAGTAAGACACGAATGTAGTGCTCGGATCAATCGGCAGAAAAACTTTTTGCAGGATCGGATTCGAAATCCCAACGGAATCGTAGGGCATATCTTCGGCGTGCTGATTGTGCAACGCGAGATCGAGCGATGCGAACGCGAACTGGCGACGATAAAAAACGCCGGCGTTCGCCAGTTTGGCATCGTTCATCTTTTTGATTATCTCCGCCGGAATCTTTTTCGATGGATCGCGGTAATCCGCCACAAACGTGTCGAGCACTTTCTTGTCCCAGACCCAGTTCTGAAGCATCTGCGATGGCGCTTCTACGAAATCGCCCGGCACATGTGTTCCTGCGAAACGGCCGTACTTCGCGCGAGTGACAATTGAATGCAGGGCGTGGCCGAATTCGTGGAACAAAGTTTCGACCTCCTGATGCGTCAGCAGCGACGGCTTATCGGCTGTCGGCGGCGAAAAGTTGCAGAGCAAGGCGACAGTTGGTCGCTGGTATTTTCCATCTGGCAACAGTTTGCCACTAATAATTTCGAACTGGGCGAAGTGATTGAATTTTCCTTCACGCGGGAACATATCCAGATAAAACATCCCAAGCGGTTCGCCTGTGGAGGAGTCGGTGACCATGTAAAGCTGGAGGTCGTCGATCCATTTGTAAGGCGCGGTGATTTTTTCGAACTTCAGGCCGAAGATGCTCTGATAAATGTTGAACATGCCGTCGAGCACTTTTTGGAAGGGGAAATATGCGCGCAAGGCTTCCTTATCGACGGCGTATTTCTGTTTGTCCCGCTGGTTGGCATAATAGCGCCAGTCCCATACCTCGATTTTGGCGTTGGGATCGTTCGTTTCCGCAGCCTTCAACTTTTGTAATTCCGTCACTTCGCTGTCGAATTTCGGCTGGATTCCGGTGACCAGATCGCTGATGTATTTTTCGGCATTTGCGCCGCTCTTGGCCATTTTGACTTCGGTCTGGTAGTCGTCCCATGACTTGTAACCGAGCCGCAGCGCGATCTTGTTCCGGAGCGCAAGCATTTGGTTGAGAACAGGAACGTTTGCCTCTTTGGCGAGCGTGTCGCGAATGACATAAAGCTGTTTGCGCGTTGCCTCACTCTTCGCGTTTTCCTCGACCGTGTTGAATTGCCACGTGACATTTGCCATCACTGTGTAGGCATCGTCTCCAGTCCTGATCCCGGGCGAAGCAAAGAAGCTTTCCGGGAGTCCATTCAAATCGGCCTTCGTGAAGATCACTGGCGCGTTGGCCTTAACTATGTTTGTGTCGAAATCGGTCCCGAGTTTGGACAACTCTTTTCGCAACTGCTCAACCTCTTTGCGCTGATCAGGCGGCAGGTCTAATCCAGCGCGGCGATAATCGCGCAATGTTTCGTTGAGCAGTTTTTCGTCCTCACCTGAGAGCTTCGGATGAGTATTGGCGAACGCCTTGATTGCCTTGTAAACATCCTCTCGGTAATCAATGCCTACAGCCCAGTCTTGAAAGGCCTTTACCGCGTTCTCCGCGGCGGCGCGTTATTCCGGATTGGTGTTTGTCTCCTTAATGATTACGGCCTTGTTCGCCACAAGTCCTGCCTGATAAGTGAGATCATCGAGCGCGACCACCGTGCTCTTAAACGTAATCTTTTTTAGATCCTGCGAGCCGATTTGATCCAGCGCCTTGTTCGCCTTCGCAATAGCGTCGTTCATCATCGCCTCGACCGCTTTCGGCGTTTTCTCCCAATCGGGAATCGTCAAGACAGCATTGGCCTTCGCGGCTGCAGCCCGAAAGTCATCGACAGTTTTTAATTCGGCGGCGGAAAAGTGGGCGACAGCAAAAATGCACAGCAGACAGAGAGATGAAGATTTCATACAATGGTTAGAGTCGTGCAACATCGGTAGCGGCTTTCAAAAGGCAAGCACCGGGCAACGCGGGCAGTATGCCTGCGCTGCTCGGAATCACCGCGCGCGAATCTCCAGCTTTTTCAAGAACGGTTGGATCGATTGTTTGCAGCCCAGGAACTTCTCGATGGAAACGTTGACGTCGCGCGAATCGCCTGGCTCGTAAATTTCACGGCGCAATTTCATTCCAGCCTGTTGATCGAGAAAGCCGTTCTTTGATCTTTCAAACACCGTTGCCATGTCGGCTGCAATGGCATCAGCCCAAGCGTAGCCGTAATAGCCGGCATCGTAGCCATTGAATCCGCGAAAACTGGAAATGAAACTCGTTTGCGGATCGATCGGTAGAAATATTCGTTCGAAGATCGGATTGGAGATCGCAATACAATTGTAGGGTTGATCGGACGGGTGTGGCCCGTGTAGCGCAAGATCGACATCGCCAAACGCAAATTGTCGCCGATAAAACATTCCAGCTGTGGCGAGCTTCGCGTCGTTCATCCTTTTGATTACGTCGCTGGGAATTTTTCTTGACCGATCACGATAGTCAGCCGCGAATGAGTCGAGCACTCGTTTATCCCAAATCCAATTTTGCAACATTTGCGAAGGCCCCTCGACGAAATCGACTGGCACGTGCGTCCCGGCGAAGCGCGCATAATTCGCGAGGGTCACAATAGAATGAAGCTCATGACCGAGTTCGTGGAAAAGAACTTCGGCTTCAGAATGGCTCAGCAATGATGGTTTGTCCTTGGTCGATGGTGGAAAATTGAGAACCACCGCCGCGACGGGCGCTTGATATCTTCCATCGTTCAAGCGTCGACCGCTTACGATCTCGGATTCGCCGCCACCCCCGGTTTTACCGTCGCGCGGGAAGAGATCGAGATATAAAAGCCCGATCGGGGCTTTGCTCGCCGCGTCGGAAACGACGTAAAGCCGCAGATCATCCGTCCATTTAAACGGCGCCTTGATCTCCTCGAAACGCAAACTGAATACGCGGCCGAAAATCGAGAACATGCCATCAATGGTTTGTTCAAGCGGAAAGAAATTTCGCAGCGCTTCTTTATCGAGAGCGAATTTTTGTTTGATGAGCTGGTTCGAGTAATAGCGCCAATCCCAGATGTCGATCTTGGCATTGGGGTCGTTCGTGTCGGCGGTCTTCCTTTGTTGGAGTTCGCGCAATTCGGCGTCGAACTTCGGTTGAATCCCGGTGACGAGATTGGCGATGTACGCCTGCGCATTGGCGGCGGTTTTCGCCATCCGGATTTCAGCCTGATAATCGGCCCATGATTTGTAGCCAAGCCGCAGCGCAATTTGGTTGCGCAGCGCGAGCATTTGGTTTACGATCGGCACATTCTTGGCTTTAGCGAGCGAATCGTGCGCGACATAAAGTTTTTTGCGTGTCGCCCCGCTCCGCGCGTTCTCCTCGACGGTATTATATTGCCACATCGAATCGGCCATTACCCGATAACGGTCGTTGTCGATTTTGATTCCGGGCAATGAAAGAAAATTGTCGGAGACACCGACCAGTTCCTCCCTCGTGAAAACCACAGGCGCCTTTGCCGCGAGAATATTCGCTTCGAATTCGGCGGCCAATTCCGAGAGCTTTCGCCGAAGCCGCTCAATTTCTTTTTGCTTCTCAGCCGGCAACTCCATCCCAGCCCGGCGAAAATCGCGCAACGTCTCGCTCAACAATCTTTCATCTTCGTCGTTCAAATTCGGCTTCTTCGCCGCGAATGCTTGGATCGCTCTGAAAACGTCCTCGCGGTAATCGACCCCAACGTTCCATTCCTGAAATGTTTTTAGCCCGCTCTCAGCCACTGAGCGCATAAGCGGATCAGGATTTGTTTCGCTGATCATTGTGGCGCGATTTGCGACTGCGGTTGCATCGGCCTGCAAATTCTCCAGCGCGACTACGCTGCTTTCGAACGTTACGTGTTCAAGGTTCTGCGAGCCGATCTGATCGAGTCCCGCGTTGCCTTTCGTAATCGCTTCCATGATCGAAGCCGTGACCGCATCCGGTGTCTGTTCCCAATCGGGAATGGTCAAGACACGATTGCCTTTTGTGGCAGCCGCCTGAAACGCATCGATGTTTTTGAGTTCAGTCGCGGAAATTTCACATTGCTGAAAAACGAGCAACAAAACAATGAGCGACAGATTCGTACAGATCCTCGCAGGCGCAGCACAGGAATATTGACGAATCTCTGCTTGATCTGTGTTCATCTGTGGCCCAAAGCCTACAACGGATATTTGGATCAAGATGATTCAGAAATTTTTCCTCGCCTTTATTCCGATCTTTGTCGCGATCGATCCAATCGGACTCGTCGCCATCTTTACGGGGCTCGCTGCCAGCGCTTCGCCCGAGCAGCGGAAACGACAGGCGTTTCTCGGAATCGTCACGGCGCTCTGCGTGGCTGTCGGATTTATTTTTCTCGGGGAGATTATTTTCGACGCACTTGGAATCACCGATGCGGACTTTCAAGTCGCCGGTGGTCTTATTTTGCTTGCTCTCGCGGGCCGCGAATTGCTCAATATTGGGCCTTCCAACCACGGTGGGAGCGATGAATTCGGAATCGTGCCGCTCGGAATGCCGTTAATCGCTGGCCCGGCGTTGCTGACTGCGCTACTCGTTCTCGTCGATTCGGTGGGGTTAGTGTTTACGTTGGTGTCGCTGTTGGTTAATCTCGCCTTGGTTGCAGTGGCGTTCTGGAATGCAGAGTGGTTTACGCGCTGGATGGGCAGGCAAGGGTTGCGCGGCGTGTCCAAGATAGTTGCACTCCTATTGGCCGCGATTGCAGTCAGTCTCATCCGTCGCGGTTGGAACACGCCAGGATGATTGATTGCAGCAAATAAGCGAGTCTTGAGTCTTTAGAGAAAGCTCTTGGCTCCGGCATATCGCCGGCTACCCATCAGTTCGATGTTATTCGAAGTTAAAAAAGTGACTCTACACGCGAACCGGTGGCAATATGTCTGCGCGATGAGGGCCAGAATTCCTTAAGCTCTGCACTCTTGTCGCCGGCCTGATATCGCCGGTTTAGCTCGACTTCAATCGACTTGATCTCATCCTGCTGTGGAAGCGCCATTCCCGAATAGATGTAAGCTGGCACTTCGTTGCGATTCCTTGTGAAGGGAACCTGGGCGTAAAGATCCAAGCGGCGCTTCTGCAACTGCTCCGTGGTCCAGCTCTTGTAAACCGGATTTGAGTGCCCCCACGCGTCCGCGCTGCGCGCGTAGCGGTCGTAAGTATAACCTCCCGTCACTGCCGGACCAGGTGGTGGGGCGGGCTGTTGTGCGCAGCCGATCAAGCCAACGGCGAATGCTGCCAAGAATAATCGTTTCATACTGTTTACCTTGTTTAGACTCACTTGCCACTATTTAACCACAGAAACTATCGCCAGTCGCATCTTTATTTTGCGTTTTAGATCGCCATCGGCTATTCTGCGAGCCGCAAAGTCCAAATAAGGCGCCGGAGCCGATTCAATTAACAAACTGAGCGCTTCAGTCGAGTGATTGACACTCCAGGACGTCCTGTTACTATCCTCGCTCCAATGAGATTTCCTTTACCACTTACAGCGAAAATCGCGGCCTACGTGATTGGGCATAAGTTGCGTGGTACGAAGAAATTCGCCACGGTCCTCCAGCTCGAGCCGCTGCACACGTGCAACCTCACATGCACGGGTTGTGGGCGGATTCGAGAGTATTCCACGTCGCTCAAGGACATGATGAGTTTGGACGACTGTCTTGGGGCGGCAAAGGAATGCAACGCGCCGATGGTTTCCATCTGTGGCGGCGAACCGCTTATCTATCCGCACATCGAGGCGCTCGTGGAAGGACTGCTCGCGCAGAAGCGGATCGTTTACATTTGCACGAACGCAATGTTTATGCGCAAGAAGATGCGCGAGTGGATGGCTTCGCAGTTGGCGAGCCGACCGGAATTTGTGGAAGAAAAAATCACTGCGTTACTCGGTGCGGGATTGCTGAGCGAAAAAGATGCGACCGAAATTCGCAAGGGATCAAAAGACCCGGAAAAGCCCACGATTGGTCCGACCAAATGGATGTACTGGAACGTGCATCTCGATGGCTTGGAGCGAACACACGACCTGATCGTGGAACGTGAAGGCGTTTTTAAGGAATGCATTCTGGCAATCAAAAT
>JBKPLM010000055.1:0-9541 GCA_046731655.1 Verrucomicrobiota bacterium
CCCCGCTGCGGCTGTAGGATGCGCCTAACGTTACGACGCCTTGATCATCCACTTCGAGGAGCTCCCAATACAATTCCGGTTTAAGCGATCCTGCTCCGCGCCCAATAGCTGTGGCTCCAAGCAACCCGGAAAACTGATTGCGAATCTTCCCCTGTTCGCGCAACAACCCATTTATTTCGTCGCTCGCCCGAATAGATGGACCGGCGTGGTCGTACGGAGATTGTGCGGACATTCCGCCGGACACGAAACTCTTCGTTCGTGCAGCTAGGATATCTGCCCAGAACGCCACAACGGGTGCGGGTATAGCACCTCCGCCGCCTCCAGCTCCAGCCGAAAACTTCTTTGCCTCGTCCTTGCTGATTTGAAGCTCAGAACCAAGCTTTTGAGTCGCTGCAACGAATGAACGTACAGGACTATTACCCGGCGCGTTTTTCAGTTGCTCAAAGTTTGCGGCCGTCGGGTTCGAAGGCAGATCAGAGTGCAGGAACACCTTTAGCTCGCGATGCTTTGTTGCGTCCCATCGGCGTAACGCCTCGATTTGTTGGGCAGGCGAGGACCCGGGCGCAACGTAGCAGCTTTGCACCGCGAGAAATCGCGGGTTACTCATCGGCGGCCCGTGCGCGGTTTTCACATCGCTTTTCGCGAGCTGCGTGAGATCGATCTTGCCGAAAACGGAAAACGAGGCGAGATCAGAAACAGGGTCGGCACGTGCGGTTGTCAATCCCAGGCGCAACACCAACAGTGAGAGTAAGAGGCTCGCCGCCCTTACAGGGAAGTGTCGCTGCAGATTAAGTATCTTAATTTTCATGAACAACATATGTGACTGCCAATGCCAGATGGTTGCAAATTTTTTGGATCATCGCAATAGGGTTTCAACATGAGCGAACCGGTGATCGTGCTCGACCATCTGAGCAAGAGTTTCGGTAACGTCCTTGCTGTGCAGGATCTTTCCCTTCAAATCGAAGCAGGAACGATCTTTGGTTTTCTCGGTCCTAACGGCGCTGGCAAAACCACGACGATGCGGATGTTGTGTGGTCTGACCCACCCTACGGCTGGCAATGCAACAATTGCAGGCACGGATGTTTGGAAAGATCGACAACAGGTCAGGACGAAGTTCGGCTACGTTCCGCAACGCTTTAGCCTTTATCGTGATCTCACCGTGCTGGAGAACTTTCGCTTTTTCGGCGGCGCCTATGGAGTTCCGGGTGCGGAACTGGAGCGACGGATCAAGGGCTTGCTTCGGCTGAGCGACCTGGAAGAAAAAGTTAATGCTGCCGCGGGAAGTCTATCTGGCGGCATGCGGCAATTGCTTGCGATCGGTTGCGCACTGGTGCACGATCCGCCGCTCCTTTTTTTTGACGAACCGACAGCAGGCCTTGATCCCGTTCACCGGCAGCAAATCTGGAACTTACTCTATGATCTGAGTAACGAGGGGAAAACGATCTTTGTTACTACGCATTACATGGACGAGGTGGAGCGCTGCACTGAAGTGGGCTTTATCGAGAGTGGGCGGCTGCTAACGAAAGCTTCGCCACGCGCTTTGAAATCGAGCTTTCGCGCGCGCTTGCTCGAGATCGATGTGGAACCGCTCATGCCCGCGCTGGTGCGGTTGCGGGGTCGGCCTGAACTGCTGGGCGTTTCCTTGCGCAGCGGCAGCCTGCGCCTGTACGCACGGGAACCGGAAAAATTGATGGCGAGATGGCGTGAGAACTGGCCTTTTCCAGATCTTCATTTGTTGGGCGAACGCTGGGTAGAACCCGACATGGAGGACGTTTTCACGGCATATTCGCAGGGCTACGATGGCGTCTTGAAAAAATCGGCATCATGAAATGGCCATCATTGAGCGCAATTGCGAGCGTCGCTTACAAAGAATTCCTGCACATCTACCGCGATCGGCGCGTCTTGCTTTTACTGATTATTCTCCCGCCGCTCTTTACATTAATTTTCGGGCATGCCTTCGAGAATACTGAGCTCACCGACGTCCCGGCGTTGCTAATCGATCGCGACCAGACGCCGCGCACCGCCCATTTCATCGAGATCATTTCCAAGGACAAAACGTTTCGTTGGAGAATGCCGGCGCCCGACTTTCAGGGTGAGTCGGACCTGATCGGAAATGGAGTGAAGGCGACTCTGGTTATCCCGGTTGGTTGGACCGATAGTCTGAACAAGGGCGACCCGAAGCCGCTACCTCTTTACCTTGACGACAGCGACACGAACACTGCCAGTGCAGTCGAGGGCGCTGTGCAAAAGAATCTGGGTACATTTCAGGCCAAAGAACGCGACCTCCTTGTGGAGTCACTCCCGGAGGAAGTGATCGAGTTAGGCAAGAAATTGCCCGTCGATATCCGTAAACAATTCGTTTCGCTTATGACCGCGTGGAGTGCGGAGGAGAAGAACTTGTACAATCCGAAATCGCGCTTCATTGATTACGTTGTGCCAGGGGTGATCGGATTGATTTTGCAATTGCTCACTGTCACGCTCATGGCCTGCACCATCGCCCGCGAACGCGAATCGGGCACGCTCTATCAATTATTGGTGACTTCGCTGCAGCGCGGTGAAATCGTGATCGGGAAAATGCTGCCGTATCTAGTTGTCTCCATTTGTTTGGTAGTGGTGATTATGGCGCTTAGTTGGTGGCATTTTGGGGTGGCATTTTATCAGCCTTTCGCGCTGGCCTTGATCTGCCTGCTGTTCCTCCTCTGCTCACTCGGACTGGGTTTACTGATTTCGACTTTCTCGCGCACCCAGACGCAAGCGATCCAATTTTCCGTTTTCTTTCTGTTACCGGTCTTTGTTCTCTCAGGCGCATTTGCGCCACTCGAGCAACTGCCCAAGGCGATCCAGTATGTTTCTGAACTTTTTCCGCTTACTCACTTTTGCCGCGCGTTTCGGCTGGTGAACATGTATCACGCGGGTGTGCAATTTTACGTTGGCGACCTCGCCGTCCTGCTGGCTGGAGCGCTAATTACATTTCTCGGTGCAGCGTTTCTCCTAAAACGCATTGAGCAATGATCTCCCTGACGTCTAGCCGTTGAAGCGTTAAATCGTTGCCGGCTGCTGACAGCCGTTTTGTTTGGCCGGAACGATCTTTGTTATGATGAAAGCCTGTTTGTGGCTCGCGGCTCCTCTTATTAGCGCGGCGATTTGGCTGGAAGGGGGCAACGCTTTCGCTGGCGAACACATGGACTCGACTCCGCAGGAGGTGTTCGACTCGATGCGCGGCAGTTTCCAATCGGCCAAGGCGAAGGGAGTTCACGCTCGGTATCAATGGGACCTAAGCGGGCCACAAGGCGGGGAATGGTGGATCGACGTAAACGACGGGACGTACAAAATGGGAAAAGGAAAAATCGACAATCCAAGCGTGACGTTCGTCGCGAAGGATAAGGATTGGGTCGCTGTTTCCAACCATCAAATGGGCGGTACGTGGGCGTACCTCACCGGGCGGTTAAAAATTCGCGGCGATCAGGGACTGGCGAGAAAGCTCGGCGAAATTTTTCCTTAGAATTTCGCTTCGGCCCCGATTCTTACGTAGGGAGCCGGATCGGTTCGCTTTGACTGATGAATGCGGTAAAAATCGAAATCCCGTTCGATTGTCGCACCTGCACCCGCAATGAGCTTAAAGTATTTAAGACCCGAATAAGCCACCTGCACACCGGCGCGATATTCGCTGTATTGCACGACCGCGTTATGCACCTGCAGTTTCCGCTCAGTCGTCACGACGTCGTCGGTGCGAGCGCTGAGATAGTTAAGTTCGCCGAGGATCCGAAACTCCCAATCGTCGTTAGGCTCGTAAACTAGTGCCGGTTTCGGAAAGACAGCTTGAAGGCGCAGTTTGTCGCTAATGAGCCAGGTAATACCACCACCAGGCGCGACGACCGGATCTTGGAAGGCCCCCCAGCCTAACCCGACCGTGGCAAAGACCTTGTCTTTCTTTAGAGGGAACGACACATAGGCTTTCCCCGGAACATCGACAGCATCCCAAGTGACGTTGTCTTGAAAATAAACGCCTGGATCGATCTCAATACTTATCCCGGCATGATCCTTCACCACATACTCGAGAGCCAGATGACCATACAGGCCTTGCAGATGATCGGGTAATCCGTTGTCGGTTCCACCGAAATCATAGCGTTCATATTCTACGCCGGCGCGAAAGTACCATTTGCCAGTGATCAGAAAGCGATGGTCGTAGCTAAAGTCGTTATAGAGGGAATCGCCATCACCAAGTTTGGATTCTTGGAAATCGCTACCAAACGTATAAGTCGTTTCGTAAGAAAAAAGATCGCGTGAGTTTTCTTCTTCTGGAGTGGGGGAAGGTTGGGCTTCGAAAGTCGAGGTTCCCGCTAAGGCTGATGCAATGCCCGCAAGCAGAAGAAAGGCACAGAGCTTCGGAACGATTCTCATATGGTTAAGGCGCCAGACATCGTCATATCGGATGAGATACCTGAAAGCGATGTATCGGAGTGGGAATATTTTAGCAAGGATTATTTCCCAAGTGTTCGCTCAAGCTGATTTTGGCGGCCACCCTGCCGATGTTAACGTCTGCCTTGTGTCCCGTTTTTCTGCGGATATTGGAGCTATGGAGTGATCAGTTGACTCGCGCCTTATTGGCGATAGACTACCGGTGCTTCTTTTGTGACAAGCGTGCTTTCTCTCCCCCAGAATTTCGTGACGCCGCTCGCCCTGGCCAATCCGCTTGGAGGCGCTGATCACGAGCTTGCGACATGGTTTCATGAGCGCCTCAGCCCGGCATTCGTTGCCGTGCTGCATGCCTTCACCGACTTCGGTTCCGGGGAGTGGATCGGTATGGTTGTGTTTGGGTTGGTGTTGTTTTTTGCATGGAAACGATGGTGGCCATCACTTGTGACGTTGATTGTGGCTGTTCCGGGCGGCATGCTTCTAAACGAGTGGGTGAAGGTTCTTGTTCACAGGCAACGGCCTTTTGTCGATGGTCCATTTGTGGATTGGTCTGGTTACAGTTTTGCCAGCGGTCACGCCATCGGAGCTACTCTTCTTTACGGGCAACTCCTGCTTTTTATTGTGCCCGCTCTAAAAATGCGCCATTGGCGGCTGCTATCCATTTTCAGCGCGGGATCGCTGATCGCCCTGGTGGGGTTCAGCCGTATTGCGTTGGGGGCGCATTTTCTGACTGATGTGCTCGCGGCCATCTTTTTTGGAATTATCTGGCTGGCGTTTTGTTTATTTGCCACAAAGCCGATGCGGGCACGTATGGTTTCAACTACCGACTTGCCTCTTATCAGCGAACCTGCTCTGGTGCGCGTAGAATCGGCAGGAAAACCAGCGCAAACTCTCCCGAGATAATCGGCGGGGTGGGGCGCCAGGCAGGCGCTTTAGGTTGCTCCGCAAGATTTAGCTATCTCTTTTGAAGACGATAGGCCCATCTTCTTGCCTCGAGCCGAATTGCTCTCAAACAAGCGATGAAAGGACTGGGCAAACTACACGTAACCGCATGGCTGCTTGGCCTCGCTGGCGCTGCGCTTTTTACCGGCCTGCTGATTCGTCAAGGTATTGACCAGGTCTGGGATGCGTTCGTCACGGCGGAATGGACAATTCTGGGAATCGTTGTGTATCATCTGATCCCAGTTTTTTTCGATACCATCGGCTGGGGCGT
This sequence comes from Verrucomicrobiota bacterium, assembly GCA_046731655.1. GTDB lineage: Bacteria > Verrucomicrobiota > Verrucomicrobiia > Chthoniobacterales > UBA10450 > Udaeobacter. Next base: position 5,630 of record JBKPLM010000055.1, read on the forward strand.
TCTCTTTCCCAAAATCGATCGCCCGCGACTTTTTCAACTGCTTTGGATGCGCTGGATCGGCGAGTCGGTGAGCACACTAGTCCCTTCCGCAGCCGTCGGCGGAGACATTGTTCGGGCTCGCCTCGTGGCGATTAGCGGCACACCGCTTCCGCTAGCGGCGGGGAGCGTGCTGGTGGACATCACGCTCGGTATTTTTATTCAGGCCGGGTTTACCTTGCTGGGACTGTTTCTGCTTGTCGATCGAACGGGAAAGACCACTCTGGTCGGTCCAACCTTAATAGGGGTCGTGGTCGCACTTTTTGCGTTCGCTGGCTTCTATTTTGTCCAACGTCTCGGAATCTTCCGCTTTCTGGCTCGCATCATTTCGCGCCTGGCCGGTTCCTCAGATTGGCAATCCCTCGTGCAAGGCGGCGACACGCTGGACCGAACCGTCCGGTCTCTCTACGCGCGGCGTAGTGGCGTGGTCGGCTGTGGCATTTGGACGATGCTCTCTCTCATTGTCGGCTCGGGAGAAATTTGGCTTGCCCTTTGGGCGCTCGATTTGCACGCGTCCTTCATCAACGCGCTCATTCTGCAAAGTACCGTCTTGACGATTCGGTCGGCAGCATTTGCAGTGCCCGCCGGTCTGGGCGTGCAGGAAGGCGGCTACCTCGTGGTCGGAAATTTGCTTGGAATCCCAGGCGACGGCGCTTTTGCTCTCTCCCTGGTCGCGCGCGCGAGAGAAATCGGGCTCGGCGTCCCCGGGCTCATCACCTGGCAGTTTATCGAAGCGCGTCGCCTTTGGCGCGTACGAGCGCGCTTGGCTGCAAACGCTCGGTAGTATCCCAGGTTAGCGGTAACATCTCGAATCCGTTCGAGCCGCTGTTTTACTTTCCCTGGATTGCTGAAGCTAGTACGAACGCCCCACCAAATCCATGCGATCCCGCCCGGGAGCGCCAGATGATTTGTCAATTCTGTAATAACAACTGGATCGCCGTACGCGTTGAGGAAGGAAAGAGCGAAAGGCAACCATTGCCGAGTGGAAGCTATCGCAATGACGTCCAACAGAAAGACGAGTAGATCATCGGCGTGTCGCGACTTCGCGGGGAGCGATCGGTCGTGGACAATCTCGAAGTCAATGAATCTCGCCCGGCCGGTTTTTTGATTGTAAATGACATTTGTCGTGGTCGAGTCGCCATGTGACCAAGGGGCGTCAAATTCGTCGCTCCAAATTTGATGCGCACGCCGAAGTTCGGTCCCAGCGGCTTCCAACATACGCCGCGTCAGCGTGCCTTCGTTCAAATGCTCCCAGAGACTTTTCCCGGGCAGCTTATCGAAGCAAACCGTTCTTGTACCGGAAGTGAAAGCGCGAAAACGATCGCCATTGAGCATTCGAAAACAGCTTGCCTCCCAGCGCTGCCACTCTTTGGCTTTGCTCCAGAAGCGGATCGGTATGCCTGACATGCGAAAATACAAATTCGCGAGCTCGGCCAACTGTTCACCGTAAATGTTACGTCGCTTGATCACGACCGGCCGCCCACGACGGACCTTCTCCGAGATTGAATTAATTTTTAGTGAATCAACAAACGTCGCTGCGGCGTTGCTCAGCGCTTGAGGTACTTGATTTGTGACCCGCTCGGCCAAACTTGTCCCATTTTCCCGATTTGGCATTAGTGATTTCCTATTCGATCCTATTTGCGATTGCGGCTGTGTGAATCTGGGTTGAGATGGAGTTGAATGGTTAAAAAGTTAAAACGTTAAAAGGTCCCTGTGCTCTATGGCGGCTTAACCTTTTAACTTTTTTACTTTGCTATCCAGCGCGATCGTTTCGCCGGCGTGCATCACGCGAAGACGCGCTTTGACTTTACGCTTCTTCAGTGCGCGTTCGAACGCTTCGGGCGTGCCCGTCAATACCGGGAACGTTCCATAATGCATCGGAATTACCGTTTTCGGAGCCACTAACCTCACCGCTTCTGCTGCTCGAGCTGGTCCCATTGTAAAGTGATCGCCGATACACACCAGCATGGCATCGATCTTATGAAATCGTTTCACAAGCGCCATGTCAGAGAATAAATCTGTGTCGCCCGTGTGATAGATAGTGGAACCATCGCGCAGCGTGATGATTAACCCCGTCGGATTGCCAGCGTAAACGGGCGGAGAACTTTCCTTTTCAATGGATGAACCGTGCCACGCCGGAACGAATTGCACTCTAACTTCGCCATCAAGCAGCGATAGCTCGCCGCCGAGGTGTCCAGTCGTCTCGTTAGAAGCCTGGGCTTCGGGATAACCGAGCGCTGAAATCATTGCTGCAGCCAGATCGAAGTTTGAAACCAGAGTCGCGCCCGTGCGCTTCCCGATCTCGACTGCATTGCCGATGTGATCGGAATGCCCATGCGTCAGGAAAATAAGATCAACGCGATCGAGGCGGGTCAGCTCGTGCTTGCCGCTTGCGAACGCCGGATTTGTTATCCAGGGATCGATTAGCAGAATCTTGCCCGTAGGGGTTTTGATTTTGAAAGCGGCGTGCCCATACCAGGTTAATTGAGTTTCCATGCTAATGAGGAAATCGAAAAGCATTGCTTCGGCAAGGGCAACGGCTTTTACAGATGCCAATGACGAATGACAAGTGAAGGCCGTGTGCGCCTGCCCTCTAGACGAACGGAAGCAGGACCACTTCGAGTCGAAGTGGCTGTGACCCTTTCAAAGCAGAATTTCCCGCCGTCACAACCTCCAACTTTGTACCGGCGTTGTTGAAGCCGCGTTTCACGTATCCGAGGGCGATTTCTTTTCCGATTATTTCACTGCGCGTGGCGCTCGTTATCCAGCCAACTTCCTTCCCTGGCGCTGAATGAGGAACAAGTTTCATACTTGGCTGAAGTGGGATGTCGTCCACCGAAATCAGCCCGCATAGTCGCTTGTTCGTCTGGCCGGACATCTTCATTCGCGAGATCACTTCCTGACCGATGTAACAACCCTTTTGGTAGTCGATCGCCCGTTGTTCCAGGTTGGCTTCGATTGGAATAATGTCGTTTGTCAACTCGCGACCCCAACGCGGAATTCCTTGCTCGATTCGCATGACCTCTGACGCATCGGAATCGCATAGGGTCCATCGCAAGGATAATTCCCCTAACAAGGCGCCATGCTGCACGGCATCGACCCATATGTCCCATCCCGGTTCAGTAAAACGGCGCGCTGAGACAATCCGGCCAGACTCCAACGCAGGGGATTGTTGTGACAACACGTGAAAAAGCGAGAATTGATCGGTGACGTCCTCAATCTGCACGTCGTCGGCGATCACGTAACGCTCCAGCCGGGTCTTGAGCATTTCCCGAAGATCGGCTGCCGCATCGACCAAAAAGAATTCTCCTGATGCGGAAACAAAAATATGCGCGTCTGTTTTGCCTTTCGCATTGAGAATGCAAGCTTCGATTGCAGACGTTTCACTCGCCTTGCGCAGATCATTCGTGATTTGTCCGTTTAGGAACCGAAGTCGGTCCGCGCCCGTAATACGAAACTTTGCGCGTTCGGAAAGGTCGAGAAGGATCGGATTATCCATCACAAGTCACTTTACGCATAAAACTCGGACAAAAAATCAAGTGTGTTTTCTCGCGCCTTTCCCCCTGCGCAAGGGGAGAGGGTTCGGAGACAGCGAAAGGTTCAAAGGCCGTTAACTCCTAACCTACCCTCTCGCTTAGGAATCGAGAGGCGATTGCCCCAATGCAACTAAGGCAGACTGGATGCACAACAGGGGTTCGCCCAGGTCGGAACGCAATGTCATTTTTCTCCGGAGGACAATCGACTCAGCAGCTGTTTTAGAAAACCGCGGCGCAATTGTGTTGTTTGGTGAGCGGCTCCACCACTTGCCAAACCGACTAGCGACGCAGACGAAACCTCCGGAGTCGCGTCTTGCTGGCCCTGGGTGTCCGCTTCGGC
>JBKPLM010000056.1:0-35625 GCA_046731655.1 Verrucomicrobiota bacterium
GCGCAGAAGCCAAAAGTATCTGTACGCTGGCAGCCGCTTGATCCCAAGTATATCGGCGCGCTGACCCTGCGTGGCAGTTACACTGAAGCGTTTCACGCGCCGACACCGGTCGAACTTTCGCCCGCTGGCCAACAGAGCTTCCCGCTGGTTGTGGATCCGTTTTCCACTGCTACGGAGCCGCAGGTTGAGGAACGCCAAAGCGGAAACCCATTCCTGCATCCGGAAGTGGCCTATGAATGGACCTACGGGGCCGTGTACAGCCCGAAATGGCTCAAGGGTCTGACCTTGAGCGCTGATTGGTGGCATATCGACATGCGCGACATCGTGGCGCTTCTCGGCGCGCAGTTTATTCTCTCGAACAGCAATCGTGCACCGTTCAATACTCTTGTAACTCGCGACCCAAACACTGGTGCGGCCACGCTCATAATCGATCCCCGCTCAAACATATCCGGTGCGATTTTCGAAGGTCTCGACTACGAAGCGATCTATATCCTGGATTCAACGATCTTCGGTGCCGGAGATTGGGGACGACTGACCACGACGGTCAACGGCACGTGGCTCTCACGGGCTGAGCTTCAACCGGCTCCGGGCACGAAAATGTTCGGTATCGCCGGCGAATTCTTACCGACGTCATTCACTTTGACCAGTTCGCTGCCGAGAAATCGGGCCAACTTCAGTATCTTCTATGACGGCCCGGCTGACACATGGTTGGGCGGTCTGGATGTTGGAGCAGTTGTGCACTGGATCGGCCAGTATGAAGATGACAATATCGATCTAGTCGGAACTTACGACGGTGGAACGCCCAAGCCGCAAACGCCGAGAACTGACCCTGTAACCGGTGAGGATGGTGCACATGCGAGGAAAGTGGAAACCTGGGTCACGCTCGACCTGATCCTAAATTATACGTTTAACTTCCCGGCGCCCGCGCCGGCCGAGGTGCCTGGCTTTGCCAAGGATGGCGGCAAAAACGTGAAGATGAAGGATGGCAAGGAAAAGAATGTCATACCGGTGTCCACGGCTGAGTACGGCTGCAGCAACTGGAAATGGTGGCTCAACAACACCACGGTTACGCTTGGTATGCAGAACGTGACCGACGAAGATCCACCATTCGTGGCCGGTAACTTCGAGAACGGCTACGATGAGTCGCTGACCACGATCAAAGGCCGGTTCTGGTACGTCGGGCTGAAGAAGCGCTTCTAAAAATCAGCTAGTACAAAATTCACAGCGGCCGGGCTCCTTATGGGCCCGGCCGTTTGCTTTGGCGCCTTTTGTCATATCAAACGGCATTTGGGACGTCTTTCGAGGACTAACTGCCGATCCACATTAGACAATGACAGCTTTGTGAACCCATGTTGCTACGACGCGAGCTACTCAATTCCCTCAATGGGAACAACATTGAATTTCTGGAGCAGCGCCGCGAGTCATGTTTTTGCCTCGCACACCTTTAGTTCCAGCTCCTCGCCTCACGGAAAAGTGACGTCGAAGAGTTGATTATTCATTCCGCGATTGCGTCAATACAAGCAGGGAAATGCAGGGCGTTTACTCGCTCGCGTCGCGCAGCGGAAGGTTACGCCGGTAACGATCGATATTAGATTCGAGTAGGTTTGCGATCGCAGCGTTTCCCTGTTTTGTGGCTAGCGCTGAGCCACGCTGCGCTGTCTCAATCGCCTTACCGAATTGCCCATTCTCGGCATACGCTGCAGCCAGCAACCGATAAATTTTGGGATCTTGGTCCCCTGAAAGTTCCAGTGCCCGCTCGCCTAGAGCAACCGCTTTTGCCCCGCTGCGAATGGCGTCGTCGGGAAACGTGGCGAACACCCACACGAGGTTGCAGTAAGCGCTCAGATTGTGTGGCTGTAGCTCCAGAGTCTTTTGCCATTGGCCGATTGCTTCGTCGATGCGCCCCTTTTGCGACAACGCAATGCCAAGGTCGTTGTGGGCTTCTGCACTCGCCGAATTGATTTGTAATTCCTTTTCTAAATGGGCAATTGCTTGATCGAATTCGCCTTGTCGCAGGAAAACTGTTGCCAGGTTGTAATGAGCTTTGGGACGCCGCGGATCCAGTTGGATGGCTTTTTGGAAGCAAGTGACTGCGTCATCAAATGCTCCTTTCCGTTCAAAGACGGTGCCTAGGTTATTCTCGGCTTCTACGAACTCCGGCTGAACCTGTAATTCCTTCCGGAACTCTGCGATCGCCTCATCGAGCTGGCCACTGTCCGAAAGTAATGTTGCGAGGTTGTAGTGCACCCGTGGACGGACTGGGCTTGTCTCGATAACCTTCCGGAATTCAATGAGCGCCTCGGTTTTTTGGCCTGTGCCCAAAAGCGCAAGTCCGAGATTGTTATGGGCATCCGCACTGTGGGGCCGGACTTCCAGGGCCTTGCGAGCGTGAAAGACTGCTTCCTCAAAACGATTTTGCCTCAGGGCGAGATTGCAAAGGCCGTTATGCGCTGTGTCGTTCTGTGGATTGACGTCGAGGGCGTGTGTCCAGAGCGTACGGCTATCATGCCAGTAGCTTGTTTGTTTCCAGGCAGACCACATCAAGATCACGATTGATGAGACCATTGCCGTGCCGAGGAGAACGCGTTGATTGCGCCCCGAGGATACAATGTCGGCAACGAACCAAGTCCCGAGAACATACAGACCGATCTGCGGTAAGTAAGTGTAGCGATCTGCATGAGCCTGCGTGCCGACCTGAACGATCCCACTCACGGGCACCAGCATTCCCAAAAACCAAAACCAGCCGGTTAGAAAATAAGGATGTTTCCGTCTGTAGACGAAGGAGGCAATGGTGATTGCGAGGAGCAATAGCGCTGCCATCGAGACTTGAACGAGAGAAAGGCTGTGCCTTGGATGAGGGTAAAAGACGGACAACCCAAATGGCCAGACTAGTTGTCGCAGGTAAACGAGAATTGCCACGGCAGCATTACCAAGCCGCTCTGCTAATGACAGCTTGTCGATAGGATCGATAAAGTGACGCTGCGCGAGAACAGTTGCCAAGCATGAAGCAAACGAAAGAAACAGCAGCGGAATTTTTTCGAGGAAGATTCGTCGGAAATCCACGCGGCCTCCAGTTCTGCGCCGATGGCCCGATTTGCCTGGAGTCTCTGACGCAAATCGCTTTAAGGGCCAGTAGTCCAGTAATAGCAATACGAACGGAACCGTCACCAAAATCGGTTTTGACATGAGGCCGAACGTTAAAAAGAGGAGAACAAAGAGGTAGGATGTAAGCGACAGCGTCCGGATGTATCGAGTGTAGGCGCCGAGGGTCAGCATGAAAAATACGGCGCTCAGTACGTCCTTCCGTTCGGAGATCCAAGCTACCGATTCAACGTGCAATGGATGAATTGCGAACAGCACGGCAACAAAAGCGCTTCGCCACAAAGTCCCTGTCATTTGTCGCAGCACGAGAAACAGCAGGATGACAGCGATGGTGTGCAAAAGAACGTTGGTGAAGTGATGCCCTGCCGGCTTCAGTCCGTACACCTGGCAATCCAGCATGTGCGAAATGACTGTCAGAGGATGCCAGTTGGCACAAACAGTGTGTGTGAATGCCCAACCTATGTTTTGCAGCGAAAGGCCCGCCCCTACTTTCGCATTATCGTAAACATAGAGTTCGTCGTCGTAGTTGACGAAATCGTGCGCAAGCGTCTGACCGAAAATCAACCACGTCATCGCGGCAAGGACAGCACATATCCCGAAGACTACTCCGCGTTTTGGAGCCATTGTCCGGATAGAGGCGTGTTTTGCCATTCCTAAAGACTGGATCGAGGAGAGTAAAACCACGAATGGACACGAATAAACACGAATTTTTCTTCTCTCTATTCGTGTGCATTAGTGTTCATTAGTGGTTAGATCTTTCCGGCAGCGAGACTGGCTTTGGGGCTTTGTTTTGATTGGTCTCGTTTGCGTGGCATACGCTCGAGTTTTTAATGCGGACTTCATTTGGGATGACGAATCACATCTGACTCGCAATCCCTGCGTCGTTGGTCCTCTGGGATTGAAAGAAATTTGGACTAGCGCGCGAGCCGTCTATTACCCGTTAGTGCTGACGACTTTTTGGATCGTACACAAGTTCGTCGGCCTGGCGCCCTGGCCATACCATCTTTTGAATGTGCTTTTGCACGCTGGATCGGCTGTCTTGCTCTGGCAGATCTTGCGACAACTAAATGTCCGCGGCGCGTGGCTCGGAGCGGCGCTATGGGCTTTGCATCCGGTGATGGTCCAATCAGTCGCCTGGGTAACTGAGCTGAAAAATACGCAATCGGGCTTCTTTTATCTCGTGTCGATCTTCTGCTTTTTGAAACGGGATAAGGAAACCGCGGATTGCGCGGATGACACGGATAGTTCGGAACAAAGCTCGCCAGACGAACTGACGAAATCGCCGATTCGCCGATTCGCCGATTCGCCGATTCTGTGGTTGGGCCTTTCTTTACTCTTTTTCATCCTTGCGACCCTTAGCAAGCCTTCCGTGGTCATGTTGCCTATGGTCCTTGCCCTGTGTATCTGGTGGAGAACGGGTCGGATCCGTTGGCGTGATGTTGCAGTGCTTGCGCCGTTTGTCATAATTTCCGCACTCGCGAGCGTCTGGACGATTTTGGAACAGAAGTTTCACGCTGGCGCGCTTGGCGCTGAGTGGGCGCAGACCTGGCCGGAACGGGTTATCATCGCGGGGCGCGCGATATGGTTTTATTTGGCGAAGCTGATATGGCCGCATCCGCTAATCTTCATCTATCCGCGGTGGGAGATCGATTCTTCTCAACTAATCCCCTATTTGCCGCTCCTCGCGGCATTAGCTGGATTACTTGTCCTGTGGTTGAACCACGCGAAATGGAGTCGTGCCGTATTGTTTGCCGCCGCATACCATGTGGTTTCCCTGTTCCCTGTGCTTGGATTTTTCAGCGTCTATTTCTTTCGCTACTCATTTGTGAGCGATCATTTTCAATATCTGGCGAGCATGGGGCCGCTGGCATTAGCCGGCGCGGGCATCGTAACTGCTGTAGGGCGTTTGACTCGTTCGCTCCCGCTCGCTCGCCTTGGCGAGCCGCCCGTCCATGTCGCTCGCGTCCCCGCGGCTCAATTCGGTGAACTCCGAAAGTTTTCGCGGCCTGACACAGGCGCCCCACAATTTTCCGGTAACATCGCCGCGGTTAGACGGAAATCGTTTCTGCTTCCGACAACATCGGGGATGCTCCTCCTGTCGCTTGTTGTTCTGACATGGCGACAAACTGCCGTTTATCACAATCTAGTGACCCTGTACACAGCGACACTGACAAGGAATCCCGGTTGCTGGATGGCGCATTACAACTTGGGCATCGCTCTAAATGAACAGGGCGACACTGATGGAGCGATCGCCCACTATCGCCAGGCTCTTGACCTGCGGCCGAGTTATTGGGAGGCGCATTATAATCTAGGCCGGCTTCTCGTACAGAGGGGCCAGGTCGACGAAGCTGTTACTCATTACCAGGAAGCACTGGAAATAAATCCCGCCGATGCAGAAGCACACAACAATCTTGGGGCCACGCTTTTTGTGAGCGGGAGTGTAGATGAGGCCATTGCTCATTATCGGAGGGCGCTCGCAATCCAACCCGATTACGCCGATGCCTCGTGCAATCTGGCAAGTGCGCTTCTTTTCAAAGGTGATTTAGATGGCGCCATCGCTTATTACTCAGGTTGCCTCGCGGTATCACCAAATCAGGTTGAGGCTCAGTACAACTTTGCGACCGTCTTGCTTCGAACTGGTCGGACGGACGAGGCGATGGCTCATTATCAAAAAGTCCTCGAGTTGAGCCCGGACAATGCGGATGCTCGAGCAAATCTGGGAAGCGTGTTTCTCGCAAAAGGCCGCGTCCGAGATGCAATTGCTCAGTACAGAGATGCGCTTCGGATTGCGCCTGATAATGTGACTGCCCAGAGTAATCTTGCATGGCTGCTCGCGACCGCTGGCGATCCGTCGCTCAGAAATGGATCAGAGGCTGTCCTCTTGGCCGAACGGGCAGAATCCGAGAGCTCTCGGAGCGAAAATCGCGCAATTGTTCTACGCACCCTGGCTGCAGCATACGCTGAGACTGGCCGCTTTGTTGATGCCAAGAAAACTGCCGAACAAGCATTGCAAGCCGCAGAGATCCAGGGAAACTCCACTTTGTCCAGCGCTCTCCGGGCAGAAATCTCGCTTTACGACCTTGGTTTACCGTATCATAAGGAGGCGAGATGACCTCACGTTCCCGAATTCTTTATCGCGACCCGTACAACGCTGTGAGTTAATCGCCGGGAGATGTTCGTCGAAGCGGAACCTGCTGGCGATAGAGCAAACCGTCTTGTTCGAGAAGATCCGCCAGACCGGTTTTGCCCTGCACGCTGGCAATGGCTACGCCTTGTTGTATCACCGCACTGGCGTTAGAGAAACGGCCGGTTTCTGCATAAGCGGCCGCGAGCGTCCGAAAAAAGAGGGGTTCTCTGCCGCCTGAGAGGGATACCGCTTGCTGCGCTAGTTCGACCGCCTTTGCGCCGTCCCGGATCGAGGCGTCAATTGACGTTGCCAGGACCCAGGCAAGATTGCTACGAGAGTGCGGATCTTCGGGCGCTAACGCCATTGCTTTGTTGTAGTGGGCGATTGCCTCCTTCAGAGCACCTTTGCGCAGAAAGGCGTTACCAAGCCCGGTATAAGCATTCGCGTCGTTGGGCTGTATTTGAAGATCCTTCTCCCAGTCAGTGATTGCTTCGTCGATCCTGCCCTTTGCATAAAGAGCGTTTCCGCGATTGTAATAGGCTTCTGCGTAATCGGGTTGCAGGTTTATCGCCTGTTCGAAGTGGGCCATCGCTTCATCGAGTTGCCCTTTTCTCGCCAGAGCGTCTCCGATATTCATTTCTACAAAAGCGGTACCCATTTTATAATGAGGATGTAACTTGCCAGACCTGATTTTCGACGCGGCCTCAAAATGCGACATCGCTTTGTCCAGTTCACCGCGGTCGACGCAGAGGTAGCCGAGATTATTGTGGGCGAAATCGTTGTCGGTGGTGACGGCGAGAGCACGCGTCCAAAGCGTCTCGCTGTTTCGCCAGTACGACGTTTGAGTGAAGGCCGTGCATGCCAGGGCAGCGACGATCACTACGGTGCCCGCGATAGCTACACCACGCCATAATCTGACCTGGCCCACTGCTGCTACGTCGCCAGTAATCCAAGCTGCAATCAGGAACAAACCGATAGAAGGAAGGTAGCTATAACGGTCGGCATGGCCTTGTTCACCAACCTGAACAAGCCCAATCACGGGAACCAGCATAACAAGGTACCAGAACCAACCGGTAAACAGATAAGGTCGCTTATCTCGCCAAACTACTGCCGCACAAGTGATGGCGAGGAGGAATGCAATCGCGAGAATAACCTGCCAAGTTCCCAAAGTATCATTTGGATGAGGATAAAAAACAGCGAGACGCGTTGGCCACAACATTTTCCAGGCGTAAATGACGTAACTCATGACTGCATTCTCCGCCCGCCAGAGAAACGGCAGCGGAGGGAGCGCGCCAACGGCGCGTTTTTGAAGCACAAATGTAACGATCCCGGCGGCGGTGGAAAGAATGAACAAGGGAATCTTTTCCAGAAAAAGCCGCCGTATGATGCGCCTTTGGCTGTCTGACTGCAGGACTTTCGTCTTCCCTTTTGGGGAGGCGATTTTCTCAAAACGACGGAGCGGCCAGTAATCCAAAACGAGAAGGATAACCGGGGCGGTTACCAGCATGGGCTTGGACATAAGTCCTGCCACGAACAGGGCAGTCACCACGACATAGCGCGTTATTGATGGCGCCCGTGCATATCGAACGTATGCGTCCAACATGAGGAAAAAGAAAACTGCGCTCAGAACGTCTTTTCGCTCGCTCACCCATGCGACCGACTCGACGTGCAGCGGGTGAACGGCAAATAGTGCAGCGACAATGGCACTCTTCCAAAGCGCGCCGGTCATTTGCTGCAGCACACGAAACAGCAGAAGTGCTGCAATGGTGTGCAACACGACGTTCGTAGCATGGTGACCGCCAGCGTTTAAACCGTATAGCCCACAGTCCAACATATGTGACAGGGTTGTTAACGGATGCCAGTTGCCAGCATGCGGGCTCGTAAAGGCGGCTGCTATCCCTTTTAGCGTCGGCCCGGTCCGAATGGCCGGGGCGTTGTAGACGTACATATCGTCGTCGAAATTGACGAAGTTGTAATGAATTGTCTGACCGAAGACGGCCAGACTAAGCGCGGTAAGGAGCAGGCATATGCCGCCAGTTGTGACACGTCTGTGAACGTCCCGTGGTACTTCACGTGGTCCGTGATTCCGTTGTCGCTTCCTTTTATTCGCTGTTGGGTGACGAGCTGGCATTTGTTAGGCTATGGTCGCGGAGCGGCTGCTGTTCCTGGTAAAGCGAGATGTTGGCCTGGAGTTCGGTAGCGAGACCAGAGTTCCCCTGGCTATTGGCTAACTCGATGCCGTGCTGCGCAGTCTGGATCGCGTCCATGAATCGGCCATTCTCTGCGTATGCCGCCGCTAACGTGCGGAAGAGAATTGGGATTCTGCCTCCCGAGATGCGTACGGCTTGTTCTGCCAGCTGGACCGCTTTGGCGCCATTTCGAATCGACTGGTCCGGTGACGTGGCAAATACCCAGGCGAGATTGCTCATCGCGTTTCCATTATCAGGTTCAACCGACAACACCTTCTGCCACTCTTCGACGCCTTCCTGCACATGGCCTTGCTGTACAAGAACGGTGCCCACGATATTGTGGACCTCCATGTTATCGGGTTGTAGCTCCAGTAATTTACGGTAGTGAACTAGCGCGTCGGCCACTTGACCTTTTTGGAGAAGAGCCTTGGCAAGGTTCTCGTGAGCAGGGCTGTTGTCAGGTCGAAGATCCACGGCTGCCTGTAGGAGCGAGATAGCCTCGTCCACCTTGCCTTGGCCCAAAAATACGATGCCGAGATTATTTTCAGCAACGTCGTTGTTTGTGGTTACTGCAAGCGCGTGCTTAAACAATGTTTCGCTGTTACGCCAATAGGACGTCTGAACCCATGCGCACAAGCTCAAAGCGCCGATGACAAGTACTGCAGCAGTGCTCACAATTGAGCGTTGATGCCGGTATAAAGCGGTCAAATCGGCCACTCCCCAGGTGGCTGCTATGTATAGGCCAATCTGTGGTAAGTACGTATATCGGTCAGCGCGGCCCTGCCAGCCGACTTGCACGAGTCCGATAACTGGGACAAGCATTCCGAGATACCATAACCAGCCCGTTATGAAGTAGGGCCGCTGTTTCCGCAAAGCGATGGCCAGTGCCGTGATACATATTAGAAGGAGGAGACATGAGACGATTTCCAAAACGGGTAGCCGGTTCTCAGGATGTGGGTAGAACACGGCGAGGTTCACCGGCCAGAGCATCTGCCAGATGTAGAGGACATAGCTGACTACCGCGTTATTGATTCTTTCCAATATCGGCAAGTCCTCCGTCCAACCGACCGCGCTTTTCTGAATGAGAAAAGTGACGACGCTTGAAGCGGCGGAGAGAGCTATCAGTGGAATCTTTTCCAGGACCGGGATTAATAACTGGCGCCTGCCGTCTAATGCCTGACATCCGATTCTACAAAGCGGCCAATAATCAAGAACCAATAACACCAATGGCAGCGTGACCAGCATCGGTTTAGACATGAGGCCACAGGCGAAGGCGAATACCACGGCCAGATAACGTCCGAACCGAGGTAAGCGCACGTAATACACGTAGGCGAGGAGTGTCAGCGTGAAGAAAACGCCGCTTAGCACATCCTTTCGTTCTGCTATCCAGGCGACCGATTCGACACGTAATGGATGAATTGCGAACACTGCTGCAACGAAAGCGCTTCGCCAGAGCGCTCCGGTCATCTGTTGGAGCGCAAGAAAAAGGAGGATCGCCGCCAGGGTGTGGAGAAGGACGTTCGTAAAATGATGCCATCCTGCGTTCAACCCATATAGCTGGCAGTCGAGCATATGTGACATAGTCGTCAGCGGATGCCAGTTCATGGAATGAATATGACTGAATGCCCAGGCAAAACCGCTAATGCTGAGCCCGCGGGTTATTCTCGTATTTTCATAAACGTAACGTGGATCGTCGTAGTTGATGAAGTCGTGCCATAGCGTGCGGCCGAAAACAAGCCAAGTCAGGCCCGCCAGAGCGATGCAGATGCCGATGGTCCGCCAAAAACGGTCGGTTTGTGGCGGAGCTAATTCAGCGTTGCTGATACGGTGCATGCCGTGATCTTACCTAAATGACGAAATCCGAATAAATGCTCGAAGCATTTCACGTGATTCGTGAGTAGTTACAACGTTAAAACGGGTCCGGTTCAACGATTTAAGAATTCAACTTGGCGAAAGCCATTCGTCATTCGAGTTTCGTCATTTCTAGGACTTCCTCCGGTAGATCAAAATGTATTTTCCCAGCTGTGGCACTGATTGGGGTACGTCCCCAAAATAATAATCTGTTTTGTCTGGTGCCACCACGTTCACGAAACCCGCTACAGTATAGTTTTGCGCCGTGTATTCATTAGCCCAGTTGAAAATCAGCCGCTCGGATTCCGGCCGTTGCAGCCATGAATCCGGCATCACCACAGAGATGAGAAATTTGGGATGGGCACGTTCAATGTCGCGGATCATTTCCTGCTGCATTTGGCTGGCATACTTCTGGGGTTCCATCAGGCCGTAAGTATAAATGTAGCCGGTTGCGGAATGTCGGTCGGAATAAAAATAAATCTGCGGCTCGGAACCAAGCACGGCGATCGTGTCATTTCGGGTGGTATGTTCTCGCAGATATTCTGCAATTCTGAGGGATTCCGGGAAGGGTCCCTCTGGATAAATCATTCGAGAGGCATCGACTAGGGAGGCTTCAAAAAAGAACTTTCTCTCTGCGACAATCGGCCCAGCAAGAGAAAGCCCCAGAATCAACATGGGGATGAATCGCACTACGATTAATCGATCTGCACTGAGATCTGACAATTTGCTAATGGCAACGCCTGCAAGCAGCGAGACAGCTGGAAGCACCAAGATGAAATAGTGCAATCGAAAATAGAATCCCGGGCATAGCGACAGGGCAGAGAACAAAAGGAAGCCGAGCAGAAAAATTGCGATAGGACGTGTTCGCTGCTCCCACAAACCCGCAACGAGTCCGATTCCAGCCAGCGTCCAGATCGGCCAGCCGGCTACAATCACTTCCTTTGCGCTGTAGAAGAAAATCCGCGGCGCTTGGCTGAAAGGAACCAGGCTGCCGTACTGACGCGCGTAATCGATTGTCCAAAACCAGAACCTGTCGAAGACACCAATGCGCCAGAGAAACAGACAAGTAATTCCCAAGGGAAGAATTACGCCGGTACTAAAAATCAAGCTTCGCAGGAAAATTTTTTCAGGTCGAGATCGGCGATGAAAACCGTTGGAGACAAGATAAACCGCTCCAAACAGAGCGAAGAAAACCGCCGGCTGCTTCATTAACAGTCCGATGCCGAAGAGGATCCCGCTCGCGAACAATCGTCCCAGGGACTGCCGACCTGCCGAGTTGACCAAGAGCAGTGTTCCACCGAGCACCGGGAGCAGCACAAAATGTGTGGCGTGGCCGGCAAACCCCAACACCGAGGGGCTTACAGAGAGCACAGCGTAACTCATTCCTGCGGCAAGTCCCACTACCGAATTCAGAAGATGGCGGCCCAGTAAAAAGATCAAAATGATCGTAGCCGCGTTAACAAGAAGCAGTCCTAAATGAATTCCGGTTATTGTTTGCCCAAAGATCGACATGATTGCGGCGTAGGCTGCATAAGTTCCTGGGAACTTCATGTTGTAGGCGAGCGTGTATGGTGGAACACCTTGCAAAATGAGTTGACCGGCATAAGCGTATTCGCCTTCATCGCGCTCGAGTGGAACTCCAAGGAGTCGAACTCTGATGGCAATAACGAGGCCAAAAACACCAGCCGCGACAAGCCACCATGCAATCGGCAGCGCTCTTTCTTGATCGCGACTTTTAGTCGGCATTAGAAGTGCTAAATCGATGAAGAGGCGACCGGACGCAAGATGCGAACAAGCAGGCCTTCGAGTATCGGCGAAGGGGTTTATTTGGCTCTTATGCTTGCTCGCTGGAATGCGAACCTTCCTCTTCTGCGCGGGCTTCCCCTTTTTCAATAATGCCGATGAACAAGCGCACTTTGATGTTGTGCTTAAGTACTCACAAGGGCATCTGCCTCGCGGAATGGAACACTTTTCCGGCGAAGCCGCCCGTTATTTCGTGCAGTACGGTTCACCGGAGTTCTTCATGTCGCCGGCGGCATTTCCAGACGGGCGCTTCCCTCCTCCGACTTGGACGTCCTCGGCGGAGGGAACTTCGGCCGCAGTTTTGGCGACCGAACAAGCATGGAGCGATGCGACTAATCCTGAATCGTGGCAGCCGCCTTTGTATTATGCAGTCGCCGGCTTGTGGCTGAAATTGGGGAGGTTGGGCGGGCTCTCCGACGGTCACCTGCTTTATTGGGTACGGTTTCTAAACGTTCTCTTCTTCTCAGCGCTCGTTTGGTTGAGTTTTCTGGCAGCGCGGGAGTTCTTTTCTCAACGAGAATGGGTAGCCATGTGCGTTCCAGTTTTGGTGGCGTTTATCCCCCAGGACATGTTTTACGGGTTAGAGAACGATAATCTATCGCCACTCCTGTTCGGTGCGGTTTTCATTTGCTTGATCCACTGGTGGCGAGCAGAAATACTGAGTCCTCTGCTCGCGGTTCGTCTCGGATTGACAATGTCGGCGACATACCTCACGAAACTCAGTAACGCTCCGTTGCTTGGGGTTGCTCTTTGTGTTGCTCTGCTAAAGGTCTTTTCGACGGTCCGTTCAGGAAATCTCGGCCGGATGCTGACTGCGCTGGGGATTTTCGTCGCATGCGCCATCATTCCGGTCGGCGCCTGGATGATTTGGATGCAGCACGCTTTCGGAGATGCGATCGGTTCTTCGACACACATCGCGCTTTCAGGCTGGACGCAAAAGCCGTTCGAAGCGTGGTGGCATCATCCTATTTTCACATGGCAAGGCGCCTGGAGCTTTCTGTCCAAGCTGCTGGCAAGTTTCTGGCGCGGCGAGTTCATTTGGCAGGGAAGCAGATTGGCTTCGGCTGCCGCAGATTACTTTTATGTTATTTCGTCGCTGCTATTGGTCTGGATCACAGCGCTGCATCTGCCCCTGCTTGCTCGCCGCGATAAAGTGAAGGCACAAATTGTTTCTTTCGCCTTACTAAGTTTTATCGCCGCGGTGCTGTTTCTCGCGTTTATCTCAATACGATTCGATTTTGGCGATTCCGTCTATCCTTCGCGTACCGAGCCCTATTTGTGGTCGGGACGTTACATCACCGGTGCGCTGATTCCGTTCATGATCGTCTATGTTTACGGACTCGACCTCGCTCTTCGTTGGACACATAGAACGTGGCCGCTGTTAGCTACCGTAGTCATAATTGTCACCGCCGTTACGGTTTCGGAAATCCGAGTCAATCGAGCGGTATTCTCCAGCGACTATAATTGGTTTCACCTCCCTTAGAGGAGCGAATCAGGGATTCTTTCACTGGAATGGAAGCAGCGGCTGGTCGCTAAGAGATGTCGCAACCAATCACAGAGCAGCCTCGCCGTTCATGGCAAAAAGGACTGCTTTTCGCATTGATCCTGGCGGCTGTGACGATCTTTGCATACCGGCCTGCGTGGAACGGGGGTTTTCTCTGGGACGACGACTTCTACATCACCAATAATGAGCTGCTGACGGCGCCTGATGGTCTGCGGCGAATCTGGTTCTCGCTCGATTCGCCTTCGCAGTATTTCCCGCTGGTTTATACAACTTTTCGCATCGAGCGCGCCATTTGGGGCCTCAATCCAACTGGTTATCATTGGGTGAATCTTCTGCTGCACGTTGCCAACGCGCTGCTGGTGTGGTTGGTGCTGGCGCGGTTAAAGGTTCCGGGAGCATGGCTGGCTGGAGCAATTTTTGCGCTGCATCCCATCCAAGTGGAGTCGGTCGCTTGGATCACGGAACGCAAAAATGTGCTGATGGGCTTTTTCTTCTTGCTCACGCTACTTGCCTGGATTGCGTTTGTGAACGCAAGAACGAAGCGGCCCTCGCTGTTTTATGGACTTGCTCTGATCCTTTATCTACTGGCGCTTTCGGCCAAGACAACAGCCTGCACCCTACCCGCGGCGTTGTTCCTAATTTTGTGGTTGCAGAGGATACGCATCAGTTGGAAGCGAATTTTCCAGATCATTCCCTTCCTTGTTCTTGGCATAGCCATGGGCGTATTAGCGATGTGGTGGGAGCGGTACCATCAGGGAACGAGCCGGTCTGTATTTACGTTCCTGACCCCAATCGAACGGGTCCTCGTCGCGAGCCGTGCTGTTTGGTTTTATCTGAGCAAACTCATCTGGCCATCTAATCTGACATTTATTTATCCGCGATGGGATATCGCGCCGACTCATCTGCTCAACTTTGCGTGGCTGTTAGCGGGAGTCATCGCATGCGGAGCTCTCTATTTTCTCCGTCGATATTTAGGACGCAGCGTCGAGGTCGCAGTGGGATTTTTCGTTGCGACCCTGAGCCCGGTGTTGGGATTCATCATGCTTTACACCTTTCGGTACACGTTTGTAGCCGATCATTACCAGTATCTGGCTTGTATCGGTCCGATCGCCCTGGCTTCTGCCGGCCTGGTCAATTTGACCGACATGTTTAAGAACGGCCGCGCCTTAATTTTAAGCGCGGCGCTCTGTGTCGTGGCTCTCCTGGCGGCACTGACGTGGCGACAAGCCGCGATGTATGGCAATATCGAAACGCTCTGGCGCACGACTCTGGTCAAAAACCCCGGTTGCTGGATGGCTCACAACAATTTGGGCATCGTGCTGTTTGAAAATGGCCAACTTGACGATGCGATTGCGCATTATCGGACGACCTTGCAGATGCAGCCGAATTATTGGGATGCCGATTACAATCTTGGCACCGCTCTTCTGGGTAAAGGCCAGGTGGACGAGGCAATTTTTCATTGCGACAAAGCAGTCAGGATGCAGCCAAACGATCCAGATGCTCGAGTGGCCTTGGCCAATGCTCTTCTTCAAAAGAGACGTATCGACGATGCGATCTTTCACTACCAAAGAGCAGTTGCAATTCGTCCCAATTATTTTCTTGCCCGTCGCGGGCTTGGGCACGCTCTGCTTGAGAAAGGGAAGCTTGATGCTGCGATCGAGCATTCTCGGGCTGCCTTGTTGATCCAGCCTAATGACGCAGACTGTCACACAGTCCTGGCCATAGCTCTTGATGAAAAAGGCCAATCGGCCGAAGCCATCGCACACTATGAAAAGGCGTTGGAGATTTCTCCTCAATCCGTTTCTGCTTTGAATAATCTGGCGTGGTTACTAGCCACAGGTTCCGACGCGTCATTGCGAAATGGGCCCCGTGCGATTCAATCTGCGCAGAAAGCTGACCAACTTTCCGGAGGCACCAATGCGGTTGTGCTCCGCACGTTGGCAGCAGCATATGCGGAGGCTGGTCAATTTGGAAAAGCCATCGAAAGCGCCCAGGCTGCGACGCAGCTGAGACGGAGCCAGGGTGACGATTCGTTAGCTACCGAGCTTCAGCAAGAAATCGCGCTTTATGAGTTAGGGTTGCCTTATCGTGAAACGCCAAAATGACTTGGCGCAATAACAAGCTTTTGTCGCATAAGCAACAAAAGCCTGCATAGCTGGCTTGATCAAAGCTCGTCGCGCAGGATTTTGAAAACAGCTGTGCTGTCGACTACGCCTTGTAGTGTGTCTGTTCCGGGACCATTGCCAAACGCGACGACGTCTTCAACGGTCACCAGGGCGGATTTCGTGTAAAAGGCCGCCGGCTCCGCCTGATCCGTCTGCGGTTGTCTGCTCTGATTTTCGTCTTGTTTACCTGGTATTTTCGCTGCTCCGTACGATTTATCGCCATTTGGACCTGTCGCCCAGGTAATCCAGGGCTGGCCGGCAGAATTAAAGCCTAAGAGGGCGATGCCGCTATCTTTGCGAAACGGAAATCCATTCAGGTTTAATCCGCCGATCGCCACATCGCCGCAAACTATGATGGTTGATTTTTCTCCGCCGTAACTTCGCGCAATGCCAACTGCACGGTCTAGTTCGACCGTTTGGCCCAAGGTCCTCTCCCCGTTGTTTTCCTGCGCTGCCTTTCGCATTAGCCCTGCATCAACCACCAGTAAATACCCGCCAACGTTGTACTGGAGCAATTGGATTGCTCGCCGCACCATGTCCGAAAGGCTTGGCTGCTGACTTCTTTCTTCCACCTGGTTCACGAATGCGAGATCTTCTTTACTAAAAACGCCGACCAGTTTTGGACGGCGCCAGGCGGGAACCGCGTCGAGTTCGGCTCGGGTTCGAACAATATCAAAACCGTTGCCACGGAGCTCGAGTAGGAGGTCGCGATTGTCCTGTCTCTCCCCGGCCTTCGTGGCCGGAAGAAATTGCGCCGCGCCGCCACCCATCGCTATGTCGACATTTCCCCGATCCACAAACTCGGTTGCAATCTTCTCGGCATCGCTCGACTCGGCGGGATGTGCGTAAAAGGCCGCGCTCGTCGGATCGGTGAGCTTCGTGTCCGTTATGAGTCCTGTGGCCCGTCCGTATTCCCGTGCTAATTCAACGATGCTCTTGATCGCCTTCCCGTCGGTATTGATCGCGACGGCGCGATTCGCCACTCTCTCACCAGTCGCAATTGCAGTCGCAGCGGCCGCCTGGTCCGGAGCGGCGAAATCCTTTGAATAATTCATCACCAAAGCTGCATGAGCCATCGAATCCAGATTCAGGCGTGCGGCGGCGCCAGCGGCATAGGCGCGCGTTGGGGCAAGCCGGCCAGGGGAAAGGCCTTCTCCAACAAACAAAATAATTCCGAAAGGCTTCCGGATGACCCAGTGCTGAAAATAAAGGACACCAATTCCAGCAAAGGCGAGGAGACAAAAAAGTGCCAGCAACTGGTTACGCCACTTCATTGCGTTTCAATGTAGCGTATGCGTCCTCGCTTGCGCTGGGAAAATGGCAAGCCGAGGCAGGCGCGCCACTCGATGCTTGATGCTGGATACTGGATACCAGATGAAGGACGCGAAATGGTTCGCGTTATCGCGATTTGAATCCAGTCTCGAATATCCAGAATCCAGTATCGTTACGTCTGTAACAAAGAACCCGCTTGTCGATCATCTCATTCATCTGCAAAGTGCGCGACGTATGGCTGGTCCAGTGATGCTAATCATTTGCGATGGTTGGGGCATTAATCCGGGCGGCAAGGACAAGCGCAACGAAAATGGCGATGCAACCCTTCTCGCGTCGACTCCATTCCATGACACGCTTTACCGGGATTATCCAGGCTCCAAATTAAGCGCAAGCGGAGGCGAAGTTGGTCTGCCGGAAGGCCAAATGGGCAACTCGGAAGTTGGCCATCTTAATCTGGGAGCTGGCAGGATCGTTTACCAGGACCTGACTCGAATTAACAAGGCAATTAAAGAGGGCGAACTCACGCGTAACCGAGTTTTACAGGAAACTTTTGCCAAGGCGCGGGGCCACCGGCTTCATTTGCTCGGCCTGGTTTCAGACGGTGGTGTGCACAGTCATTATTCGCACATGATCGCGCTTGCGAACGCGGCGCACGACGCAGGCGTCGCGGAGATTTTCGTCCACGCTTTCACTGATGGCCGGGACACGTCACCGACCGGCGGCGCCGCTTATCTAAAAACTTGTGAGAAAGAACTCAAAAAAAGCGGCGGGCAAATTGTTACGGTGGTAGGCCGTTATTTTGCGATGGATCGCGATCGGCGTTGGGACCGTACCAAAAAAGCGTGGGACGCGGTTGTCCTCGGTCGCGGCGAAATCTGCAAATCGTCCCCCTCGGCGGCCGTGGACCAGCAATACAAGAACGGCAAAACGGACGAGTTCTTGCCGCCATTGATTTTTTCTTACGCAAATGAGCAACGGGTGCGTGATGACGACGTGGTTTTATTTTTCAATTTTCGCGCCGATCGCGCCCGGCAATTATCACAGGCATTTTTGCTGAAAGATTTCGACGGCTTTGACCGCGAGATTTGGCCGCAAGTGGAGTTTGTCACGCTAACGCAATATGATGTGACCTATTCTTCGCCGTTCGTTTTCGCGCCGGCGGAGCTAGCCGACATCTTGGGCGAAGTCGTCAGCGCAGCCGGCAAACGGCAATTGCGCATCGCCGAGACGGAAAAGTACGCGCACGTGACTTACTTTTTTAATGGCGGCGTCGAGAAACCGTTTCCGGGCGAAGATCGCAAACTGATCCCTTCACCAAAAGTTGCCACCTACGATTTGAAACCGGAGATGAGCGCATTTGAAGTCACCGACGCAGTGATCGCGCGAATGGCGAACTACGATCTGATTATCCTCAACTTCGCCAACCCCGACATGGTCGGCCACACCGGCGTTGTCGAAGCGGGAATCAAGGCCGTAGAGACAGTGGATAAATGCCTGACCCGAATTATTCCCAAACTTCTGGAGCTTGACGGCAAGGCCATCGTGACCGCCGACCACGGCAATTGCGAGCAGATGCGCAACGCTGATGGTTCAGCCAATACTGCGCACACCAGCAACCTTGTGCATTTTATCTACGTGGCCAACGATGCTGCACGATTTCGGTGCGAAGACGGGATGCTGGCCGATGTGGCGCCAACTCTTTTGTTTTTGCTTGGGCTGCCGCAACCAAAGGCGATGACCGGGCACAATTTGCTGGTGCGTCAGTAGGGCGCGTCGCCCGTGCGCGCCGTGATTGACGTGCCAACGTTCGCGGTGTGCAGAGGACAGCCCGCCCTACCGAAACGCGCACTTAACAGGATCGGCAACGTTCTGCTACAACGTCGTCGAATGTGATTTCCAATTTTCGATTAATCACTCGTGTTCCGGCCATGGCGATTCGGTGCAACAGCCGAATCTGATACTCGGCTGTTGTTTCGTGCCAGATTGGTTTGCGATCGAGCGTAAGCGTACCGTCGTCCTCTACAAGAGCGCCCCAGCCGACGGGAATCTCCGAATCGCGGAATAACTCTCCAGGCAGAACAAGGAAATACAAATTTGCGCAACGGTAGCGAAGTAACTTGTCGAACTTGGTGCAGTCATACAGGCGATTTTGCAGGGCATGCAGATCCCGCAAAAGCCGCGCGTAACCGCGATGGCCGATCACAGAGAAGTCGGGCACATCGAATTCGGGAAATAGGGAATCGCCGTTCCGCAGGTTAGGATAATGTCCGCGGAGGCGCCTTTCGAGAAGCTGTCGGCGTTGGGAAATTGTTTCGAATCGCTGGTGGGCGGCGTCGCTCTGGCAATTATCCCGCCGCAAATCGCAGAGCGCTTGTTTACACTCAAAGATCGCCGTCGATCCAATTTTCTTAGGCGCGAATCGATACGCGGCGACGTCAGCACGATAGCGGCAGTTTGGCAGACTCACTTCCATAGCGCACGCGGAATATCCATGGGCTTGCGCCCAAAGGAATGCCAGCCGCTTCAACCGGGTGTGTCTCTCAGTTTCGCCGCCAGCGCGTTTCACTGCTGCAGCCATCTCGCGAGGTCGTTTGCCCAGTAGGTGACAATAATATCCGCTCCCGCTCGCTTGAGAGCAGTCATGGTCTCAATTACGGCATCGCGCTCGTTCAAAAATCCTTTCTCGACCGCGGACTTGACCATCGCATACTCGCCACTCACATGGTAAACGGCGGTCGGTCTTCGAAATCGCTCGCGCACTTGCCACAAAATGTCCATGTAGGGCAAGGCAGGTTTTACCATCACAATGTCCGCTCCTTCTTCGACATCCAGTGCTACCTCACGCAAAGCTTCATTGGCGTTGGCAAAATCCATCTGGTAAGAGCGCCGATCGCCAAACTGCGGCGGGCTCTCAGCAGCCTCACGGAACGGCCCGTAGAAAGCCGATGCGAATTTGGCCGCGTAACTCATAATCGCAGTTTGATCGAATCCTCCGGCATCGAGCGCCGCACGAATCGCACCAACGCGGCCATCCATCATGTCGCTCGGCGCCACGATATCTGCACCAGCTGCGGCGTGAGAGAGCGCTGTCCTTACTAACAACTCGACAGTCTCGTCGTTGAGAACGTGGAAATGATCTCCGTCGATACGCGTCACACCGCAATGCCCGTGACTCATGTACTCACACAAGCAGACATCGGTGATGGTGATAAGGTCTGGACATTTTGATCTTATCGCCTTCAGCGCTTTTTGGACGATTCCGTTTTCGGCGTAGGCGCCGCTGGCCTGTTCGTCTTTCTGTTCTGGAATCCCGAAAAGCAGAACGGCTTGGAGTCCCAGGTCCTGAGCGGCAAGCGCTTCATCGGCAACTTCCTTGACAGATAATTGAAAAACGCCGGGCATACTGGCGATCGGTCGGCGCTGCTGCACTTTTTCACTTACAAACAGCGGTAAAACAAAATCGTGAACGCTCAAATGTGTCTCGCGCACGAGGTTTCGCAGAGCGGGCGAACGCCGCAACCGGCGCGGGCGATGCACGAGTTTTTTCACAACGCGACGCTACGCGGTGCGAAAGTGAGTCGCAAGCAAGCAGGAACCAGATTACCAAAATCCCCACCTAAAATGGATCGGCCAGGCGCTTGACGGCGCGTGACGTTAGGTGTCTGCATCTTGATCGTGGCGCGCGGCTCGGAATATTTATTAGTCGATATAAGCAATTCATACGCAAAATTTGCATTCGCATCGGCAAGGCGAGTCTTAGGCCCGACGCGGATCGCTACCAGCAAACTTTCAAGTCGCGTGGTCGCACGATTTCTCGGGAAGCGAAATGTGGGGAAGATCGTCGTCTCTTCGGTGGTGCCCGCGAAGAACTCGGCAATTTTGAAAGCTGCGGCAAAAACGAACATACTCTGGCTGGATTGGAAGCTGAAGTTGGGCGTCAAGATTGATTATCCGAAGCCGCAATCAATTGGCGCAGATCGTTTGGCGAACGCTGCGGCGGTCACAGCGCTTTACGGCTTTCCTGCAATCGTGGTGGATTTCGGCACGGCGGTGACGTTTGATATAGTCTCCGAGCACCGGGCTTATATTGGCGGCGTGATCGCGCCGGGCCTTGAAGCAATGACTAATTTTCTTTACCAGCGAACGGCACTCTTGCCCAAGCTTTCATTGAAAGAACCGCGATGCGCTATCGGTAAATCGACAATCCAGGCGATGTTGTCGGGAGCTGTGTTCGGCTATCGCGGATTGGTTCGCGAAATTCTGGTGCAAGTTAGAGCAGAGCACTTTTCGCATAAGAAGGTTCACGTCGTCGCGACCGGTGGCTACGCGCGACTGATCGCGCGACGATTACCGGAGATCGAGGTGGTTCATCCGAACCTTACTCTGGAAGGATTGCGGGTTGCGGCAAACCTTAATGACTGATTCACGGCCGTGCAGCGTAGCCGCGCCTCCCTATTTCTTGCGGTTGATTTTTCCGAAGCTAGCTGAAAAATCGACTCACTGAAGCAACTTTCCACTTGTCAGACGCACTGAATAGGGCTTCAATCGCTACTTCATGAGAGTGTGGGGGATGGCGGCAGTCGCCGCGCTGGTGCTTAGGTTATTCGCCGCAGATTCGTTTGGAGCGGAAAATGTCGCCCCGACGAAAGCGGAACTGGAAGAAATGTACAACGCTGCGTACCGCGCGTTCGATTCTGGCAAATTCGCGGAAGCGCTAAAACAGCTTGATGCCATCGATATCCGCCAACCTGATCTTGCAGCGTCAAAGAACTTGCGCGGCGTGATCCTGATGCGCCAGGGCAACTACGATCAGGCGGAGGCAGCACTGCAGGACGCTGCCCGAATCGATCCCAAGTTTTGGAACGCGCGCTTCAACCTGGCGGAAATTCCGTTTCTTAAGAAAGATTGGCCGGAAGCGCGGAATCGTTTCGAGCAACTTCTTTCCAACGGTGAATCCGATCTGGCGAAAGAAGCTTCGCAGCTGATCCAGTACAAAATTCTGCTCACGTACCTGCTGGAGGGGAAAGTCAACATGGTCGATTCTATTCAGGCCAAGTTGGAGCTTTCGCCCGATACGCCCGCCGTTGATTACGTGAAGGCGGCCGTTGCGCTGCAACAAAAGAATCAAAAGGAAGCGAAAGATTGGATCAGTACCGCAGAGAAGAATTTTCCTCCGCAACTGAATAAGCTTTTCGTCGAATCACTTTACGAAGTCGGATGGCTTGAAAAGCCAGCCGGCCAAGCGCGGCCTTCGTTGCCGCTAATGACTGCCGCTGAGCGCTCGGAGAAGACGAAGGCGATTGCCCGCGCAAAATTTGAGCAGGCGCAGCAGGCGCTCCGGCAGCGCGATTTCACAGCAGCTCTTAAACTGGCCGATGAAGCGGATCAGGCAGATCCGAATCAGGCGGCGACAATTAATTTACGCGGCGAAATTCTGATGCAGCAGGAGCAGTTCGACCAGGCCGAAGCGGCATTTAAGAAGGCAGCCAAGCTGGATCCGAAACTTCGCGAAGCACAATACAATCTGGCACAAATTCCCTTTAAGAAGAAGGAATATGCAAAAGCGCGGGACCGCTTCGAGACCTTGTACAAGCGGACGCCCGGGGGTGATAAAAATCAGGCGGCCGAACTCATCAAATTCAAGATCTACATGACGCTTTTGCTCGAAGGAAAAGAGAGCCGCGCACACGCGATGATGGATGAGTTTCAATTTACCGGGGACACGCCCGCACTTTATTACGCCCAAGCGGCTTGGGAGTTTCAACATAACAATGCAGAGAAGGCCACGGATTGGACTGCTTCGGCGAATAAGATTTATTCGTCGGCACTGAACAGCGTTTTTGCTGACGCTTTCTACGATGTTGGTTGGATGCAAAAGCCGGCGGCCGCGACCATGCCGACACCCGCCTTTGACACAGCCCAGGCTGAGGGCAGTCCGGCGGTCGAGCCGAGTCCTATTCCAGACAAGGTTTTTGCTGCTAATAGCCAAAGTGACACCTCGAAAAATGAAGGGCTGGCTTTGGGCTCAACAGTGAGTGCACCCGGTGCTGGACTGGATATCGCCGGCACTGGAAAGGCTGCGCAGACTTCCATCTCTGCATCGAATGAGTCGGCATCGGGTACGGGCGCGCAGTCTGAGCAGCCGGCGTCGGCATTGCCCTCCAGTGGCAGCGAATCCACGACTGCAGCGGCGCCCGCTGAGTCACCGCAGACATCATCGCCCGCTCCCAAGGAACAGGGTGAACAGCCGGCTCTCGCTCAAACGAGCGCGAGCGCTTCCGCGAGTCCCGCCGTAGGAGTGAAGGCTGCCGAAGCTGCGCCGTCCGGCGTTCTCGCGAGAGGCAGAATGTGGCTTGTCGGCGGACTACTTTTAGCGGCGATAGTGATACTCGCCTGGGTGATCGTGCCTTCCCTTCGCCGTCGTTATGCCTTCAACCTGCCAAGCTACTCGCGGACAACCTCTGCCGCCGCACCTGCCTTGTTTAAGCCGAGAGCGGAGCCGGCATTGCCGCAAAAGAAGGCTGTACACGGCAACGGCTTTGTCGGAGGACCCCGTCAGATTTCGCTGCAACTAAAGGCATCGAAACCGTCGTTGCGAGATACTGCCGTTCCTACGGGCAACTTGAGTCACAGAGTTGATCTGACCAAAGGCCGAAGCGCGAAGCCGTCACGAGACTCGGCCTTTCAGATGGAAGAGCCAATTCGCGAGGTATCGCTTATTGGATCCGAGGCTGAGGCTGAATCAGTCGTGGGGCCGATTGTCGAACAACCGGCAGAGAATGGAGAGAGCTTGCATACGGACATTCCGCAGACGCCTGAGATCGCCGGGGTTCCAGCGGTCAACGAATTGACCGAGGTCGCTGCGATCGCTCCGCGAACGACGGCTGAGATTCCCGAAAGCGTTGAGAAAACCACGTGGCCCACATATGAGGCGAGCGATATTTTCGATGACGCGAAGGAAACTGCATCGTTTTCTGAGCAGCCTGTTGAGATCCCGCGAGATGAAGAAGTCGCATTGCCTGCCGTGACAACGTCGACAGAATTTCCCGGGGAATCGATCAGCCTGGAGCCACCAGTGCCGGATCAAACAGTTTCGCCTGTGATTGCTACCCCGGTGCTCGCAAGCGCTGCTACCTTCCCTGATTCACCAGGGGCCACTTCCGCAGAACCTGTATTTCCGCAAACAACAACACCCGCAATCATGCCTGAAACAACTCAAACCCCAACCGCTCCTGTAAATAAAGCCCCGGCCCCGCCGATGGCCAAACCGCAACAACCACCTGCCGCGATGCAAACATCCGTGCAGCTCACTTTCTCGTTCGAGATCGCAGCCATGCAGTTGACACCCAGTTTTAAAATGGGCGCCCTCAAGGTGCGACCCATATCAAAGCTGGTCACGATGCGGTTGCCCTCGCCTCAGCAGCCTCAGTCGGCTCTGAATTTGCAGGTGAGCTTTGAAGTGGCAAAGATTCAGCCCACCGCAGGAGCGCTTGGCAGGATTCGAATGGTTCCGTCTCAACAGCAAAGACCGACTCCGGGCGGTTTGCCGTCATTCGCAGTGGCGGGATTACAGGTGGTTCCCAATTCTGAGACCGCGCCAGTTCAACTCACACCTTCGCAGCAGGGACGGGCATCTGTCCTCATCACGGTTCCGTTCCAGATTACCACGCTTGAGTTTGCGCCCTCGCTCGAAATTGCATCTGTTATCCTAAACTCCAATTCCAAGCAGGTGGCTGTTCAGTTACCCGGTGCCGGCCCGGCCCCGGCTGAGGGCGCGCCAATGTTTGAAATCGCAAATCTGGAGCTCGGCGAAGGCGGCGACATCGGCATGATACATCTGAATCCCGTTAGCGCTCCAAAACGAGTCTGACCGGACGAAGCTTCTTTCTTAGAAGAAGACCGTTCTGCAGTTCAGCGCCAGTTTAGCGAACGCAGTTGTTTCGGAAGAAACACTCCGTTCTTTCGAATCGGCTTGCCGTCGAAATAGATTTCTCCGCCCCCGTATTCGGGCCGCTGGATGTTTACCATGTCCCAGTGGACCTGGCTTCGGTTTCCATTGTCGGCTTCCTCGTAAGCTTGCCCGGGAGTGAAATGAAACGAGCCGGCGATTTTTTCATCGAACAAAATGTCACGCATGGGATGTAAAATGCGTGGATTAAAGCCGAGCGAAAATTCGCCGATGTAGCGGGCACCCGGATCTGAATCGAGAATCTTGTTCAGCTTTTTCGTTTCGTTGCTTGTCGCATCGACAATTTTTCCGTTTTTGAATTCGAGGCGGATGCCATCAAAGGCGATCCCCTGATATATGCTTGGCGCGCTAAACGTCACATGCCCCTCGACCGAATCTCTCACGGGGCAGCTGAACACTTCGCCATCGGGAATATTGCGATCGCCTCCGCAGATCACAGCTGGAATCCCCTTGAGGCTGAACCGAAGATCGGTTCCAGGACCTTTGATTTCGACGCGATCGGTTTTTTCCATCAGCCGCTTGAGCGCCTTCATGCCGGGCTGGAGCTTCCGATAATCGAGAGTGCAGACTTCGAAATAGAAATCTTCAAACGCCTCCGAGCTCATTCCTGCAAGCTGTGCCATGGATGGCGTGGGCCAGCGCAGGACTACCCACTTGGTCTTTTTTACTCGCTGATCCTGTACCGGCCGCATTTTCCTGGCGATTAATTTCATTGTCTCCGGTGGCACATCGGATAATTCCGTGATGTTGTTGCTGCCTCGCACTGCGATGTAGGCATCCATTTTTTTCATCCGCGCCAGTTCGTGGCTTGTGATGAGGTTTAGCTGCCTGTCGGAGGCTTCCAGCGCAAGCGCGCGGTTTACGCGAACGTGATAAGTCTGTGCAAATGGCACTCCACCCGCCTTCCTCACCGCCCGTATGAGCGCGATGGTCATTTCGTCGGGAATATCGAACGCTTCGATGAGGACCATTTCATTGCGCTTGAGACGGATGGAATATTCCACCAGAAGTTTCGCGAGTTTATCAAACCGGGCGTCGTGCATAGGCTCTTATCATTCCACCAGCATCGCCGGACGCAACCGGCTGATGCTATCCGCCTCGGATAAATTTCGCTGCGAAAGCGCCGTCGACACCGTCTCGAAAGGGAAGCAAGCGCTTTTGCTCTTCGACGCGTAGGATGGACGCGCCGGTCAGAGCTTGCCGCACCACCTGCTCGTTCTCTTCTGGCTCAAGGCTGCAGGTGCTGTAAGCAAGTACTCCGTTCGCCTCTAATAATGGGATGAGTGTGCGAAGCATTTCGAGCTGCCGTTGTTGCATGCGAGGAAAATCGGCTGGTTGTAATCGCCACCGCACATCGACGCGTCGCCGCATTACTCCGGTATTGCTGCAAGGTGCATCAATCAGAATGCGGTGAAAGGGCGCCATTGAAGCGATCTCTGCAGGGATGTGACCGCGTGTCCAATCATGGTCAACAGTGTGAACGATCTCAACACCGAGGCGCGCCATGTTCTCTTTCAACATTTGCAGCCGGGCTGGATCGCGATCGCATGCGATGATTGTTCCACGGTTTTCCATTAGTTGTGCAATGTAACCCGTTTTTCCGCCCGGAGCGGCGCATGCGTCGAGGACCTTTTCTCCAGGCCGGACATCGAGAATCTCACAGGCAATTGCGGTGCTTGGATCTTGAATGTAGCAATGGCCTTGCCTGACGGCGCCCATCGGCAACACGTCAAATTCAACGAACTCGGGATTAGGCGTCAGCGGCCGCGCGTCTCGATAAAGCACGAGGAACTCCTCCCGGCGTATTCTTAGTTGATTGATTCGTCCAAAGACCGGCGCAGGAAGATTGTTCCATTTACAGAGTTCTTCAGCGTGTTGGACGCCGAAATGCTGCTGCCAGCGTTCGACAAGAAATTGCGGATGTGAGGCTCGAACGAAGAGAGGCTCTGCGTCGGTGCGCGCAAGCAATTCACTCTGCCGCCGGATCGCGGTGCGAAGCATGCCATTCACGATCGGCCGCTGGCTTTGTGGGACGAGATCCACTGTCTCATGGACCGCCGCATGCCGGGCTGTCTTGAGAAGGAAAAGTTGATATAAACCAAGTCGCAGAACGTCGCGAAGATGGCTATCGACCCGCGAACTACGCAGGCAGCCGATCCAAAAATCCAGCAAGGTTAAATTGCGCAGAACGCCGTAAAAAAGTTCAAAGGCAAACCCACGATCCGATTCGGTCAATTCCACCCTGGCGAGAGATTCCGAGACAATCGAGTCGGCAAAGCGCTTTTCTTTTCGCCATGTGCGCAGCGCGCTCAGCGCAATCCGGCGAGCAGAAAGCCGCGCCATATTCCTGAAAAGGTTGTTATTGCGGCTTCACGCTGGCGCGTCCAATCGAGTGATAATGAAAACCCAGCCGACCCATCGTTCCAGGGTCTAACAGATTTCGCCCGTCGAAGACGATCGGCGTTCTCATTTTTTCTTTCACCACCGCGAGATCGACGTTGGCGAATTCGTTCCATTCTGTGGCGATGACGAGCGCTTCGGCATCATTCACCGCTTCAAGAGCAGACGAGGCGAATTCCGTGTCGGCGATCGCTTTGATGGCGCGGGCCTTTTGCATTCCTTTCGGGTCGTAGGCAACGACGTGTGCTCCTTCGCGCAGCAGGGTTTCTACCAGTTCGATTGCGACAGATGAACGAAGATCGTCCGTATCGGGTTTGAATGTGAGACCCCATACAGCAATCCGCTTTTCTCGCAATACCCACAGCGTTTCCCGAATCGCCTTTAGGAAACGCACTTTCTGAGCATTGTTAATGCGCTGTACTTCCTTGAGCAAATTAAACGGTACACCAAGCCGCTCGCTGATCGTGATGAAGGCAGCAATATCTTTGGGAAAACAAGAACCGCCGTATCCAATTCCAGCATTAAGAAAATCACGGCCGATTCGATGATCCATCCCGATGCCATCGGCGACTTTTTCAACATTGGCTCCGCTTGCCTCGCAAATCGTCGAGACCGCGTTGATGTACGAAATTTTCAGCGCCAGGAATGAATTGGCGCAATGCTTGATGAGTTCGGCGCTGTTAATGTCGGTCACCAGGATGGGCGCCATAAACGGCTCATAAATCTTCTTCATGAGATCGATGGCGCGTTCGCTTTGGGCCCCGATCACGACGCGATCAGGCTTCATCAAGTCAGCTACCGCACAGCCTTCGCGCAGAAATTCAGGATTACTGACGACATCGAAATCTGCGCCATGGCGGTTATATCTTTTGATTGATTCGGCCACTTTTTCGCCGGTTTTCACAGGCACTGTGCTCTTGTCAACAATTACGCGGTAATCGGTTAAAACTCCCGCGATTTCACGAGCGACTTTCTCCAGAAAGCTGAGATCGACATCGCCATCCGGCTGCTGTGGAGTAGGAACGGCGATAAAGACGATCTGAGAATTATTCACGCCCTCCTCTATGCTGCCGGTGAAACGCAGCCGATGCGCCGACACATTGCGATGAATGATTTCTTCAAGGCCAGGTTCATAGATTGGTACCTCGCCGCTTTGGAGTTGCTTTATCTTCTGCATGTCGTTGTCGACGCATATGACGTTATGTCCGACATCGGCGAAACAGGCGCCAGTCACCAGGCCGACATAACCAGAACCGATGATTGCAAGATCCATGATTGAAGGAATGGTGCGGGCGAATTAGCCGCAACACAAGTGCCCGAACAAATCCAGGCTATCCAGTATTGTTCGCGCGTTTTCGTTCATTCCCCTTCGGCCGAAGGATCGAAGTTCAAGTCGAATCCAAATTTCGGGAATGCCTTGAGCGTTATGGTGAAGATGACGCCATATTCTCTTGAGCCCGAATTGTCGCGTATGATCCCGCCGAATGAGGCCACCCAGCTCGACAAGTCTCGGTAAATGGAGTAGCGCTGCTGCTCGAGGACTCCCGTTGCACCTTCGTATTGCTCCTGGATTCCGATGCCCCAGTTATCATCGATCCGATAATATCCGCCGACAACGAACAAACTGCTGTCCTGGAAGAAGGGATTGCCATTCAAATAGCGATGCGCAACGGTCAATTGCAGATTGGCCATTGGTTGAACGCTTGCAATGGTATCGACTTCCGTAAACCCTTTGTCGAAGGCTGGCAGCTGAGAGTTGATCGTGAAGGACATCCAAGGCAGCGGTGTAAAGCGGATGTTATTAAAAAGGTTTGAGTATTCGGTGCGGTCGTACGGATTGTCGAAGTTCACGTCAAGGTAGGTATCGAGTTCGAACCAGGTGATTGTTCTATCGTCCCGGCGCGTTTCCAGCTTATTGCGAACCCCTACCCGCCACACGGTCCAATTATCGATGGAGTCGATACTCGTGAATTGGGGGAAATCAATTGCCCGCAGTGGGGTCGAAGGCTGAAACCGATCGAGCGCCAAAATTGCTGTTGGATCAGGTCCATCCTCTTTCACGTAAGAAAAGTTCGTGAACGGCTGAACAACGTGCATGAGTCCGTCCAGCCCGAACGCGCGACTTTGCACATCCTCCCACTTACGCGAGACCTTGAACGAAGCTTCTGTACCTGTGTCGAAAACCGATCGAAACGTGTCTCCGTCGAATTTGACCGGATTAGCTAGCGTCGGAGGCGGAAGAATAAAGTCTGGTACGAGAGGATTTGACGGCGGTATGAAGGTTGTTGAGCCCAGGTCCCAAGTCTTGCCATAATAGGTTCCGCGATAGCCGGCCCGTGGTACGATGGAAAGCCATCCAAAGTACGTGTTGGGAAAAGTTAGTTGGTGGAAGGTGTCGAGACGATCCGTGCCATAATTCTCGAAGCCCAAACCCTGAGGGAATTGTAGCCTTAAATTGGCAAAGCCGGTCTCGCCTTCGTAGAAGATAGGTCCGCCAAAAAGGGCATGCCGTTTTACGTCCAATACGACTTCCGGTTGGCGTTCAGTTGTGACGAAAAACTCGTTCGCCTGAAAACGTTCGATCGCCGTGAGCGTATAAAACGGATCCGTCTTTGCCACGGCGATCACATTGTCCGGAACGGGATCGATGCGGAACTCCCCTTGATAGAAATCCTGCATTACATATTTATCGCTAAGCTTGGTGAGATTGGTGAGGGCATAGATATCATCTGTAAAGTTGGTCGTATCCGCCAGACTTACCCGGTATCGTCCGGTAGGAACGTCTTTTCGCGGAATATTAGTTTCATTCAGGTTCGGATTTTGGTCCTGGATATAATACGTTTTGATCCGCGCCTGGCTGTCGTTGAAATAATCTATGGTCGAATCCAAGCCCACAGCCACACCGCGCCGGCCCCGATAATCGAGCCGGAACCGCTCCCTGATGTCGTCTGTAATTGGGAATGTCACTTGAGTGAGAAGCGATGGTCCCCATGAACTCAAATATGCTGGCGAAATTGAGAAGCTGAATGCCTCGTTGAGCGATTGATAAAGATAGGGCCACCAAAAAACAGGCACCTTCCCCACGTACGCGGTTACATACTGGAAAATCACGCGATCGTTCTCGTAAACGCGAATCGTTCGAGCGTGGAGATGGAAGTCAGCCTTTGGTGAATCATGAGTCGTAAAGGTGCCGTCCTTTATTAGATAACCGTTCTCAGAAATTGAGGTCACGTGGGCGCCGCTTAGGAAATAAGGTTGCGACTCGGTTCGTGCATTGAGCGCTCTGATTTTCTTAGTCTCAGTATTGTAAATGCCGTTCTCGGCGATGTACAGGCTCGTGTCCCGATAGATTCGCACGTGGCCTCTCAACTCGACGTCGTGCGTAACGGAATTGTATTGCGCGTAATCGGCGTAAATGTCCGTGTTGCCAATATGAATCGCGACGTTATCGCGCGCCGTGGCCAGGCCGTTCTCATATGTCGTTTCTCCAGTAGAAGTAATTTCAATCGGAGCGTTCTCCGGAGTCTTGATCTCTCCGTGGATCAAGCTGGCACTTGCCAAAAGAATGGCGATCAACAAGACCCGCGTTCGCATGGCGCACGCCGAACGTACCGCGCTGGAGCCTAGCTGCAAAGCCAAAAGCACTCCACGCAATAAGGGCAGGCAGTAAGCACGACCCGGTTTTGAAGCGAAATCATTGCGCGTTCTGTCTTGATTAACCAATCAATTGACGGTTTTCTTCATCTCAACGTGAGCCAGTCTGTTGATCAGATCTTTGTTGATGCCAAGCAGTGGCTGCTGTCTTGGGTGATGGCGGCGCCTGGCTGGTTTGTCCAGATCGTATCGAGTTTGATCAATATTTTCGCGCTGCTCACAGTATTTTTGACGTTGTTCGCGCTCATGTCGGTGCTAGAGCGGAAGATTCTCGGCCGGATACAAAATCGCTATGGCCCTAATCGCGTCGGGCCGTTCGGGCTTTTGCAGCCAGTGGCCGACGGCATCAAGATGTTGATAAAGGAAGACATCGTCCCCGCCCGCGCGGACAAGCTTGTGCATTTCCTGGCGCCGATTCTCATAGCTGCTGCGGCGATTCTTGCCCTTGGGATAATCCCTTATGGCCGGAACATGACGCCGTTTACAATCGACGGCGGGATTCTTTTTTTCTTTGCGGTTGGATCGACAACAGAGCTTGCGGTCTTCATGGCCGGCTGGGGAAGCAATAACAAGTTTTCGATGCTCGGTGCGATGCGCGCCATCGCGCAAATGATTAGCTACGAACTGCCGCTCATAATCACTGTCCTCCCGGTGGTGATGGTGGTCGGCTCGCTTACACCCGACATGATTGTTGCCGCGCAGGCTGAATACACATTTGGTTTCGTGCCGCGCTGGTTCGTCTTCACGCCGTGGGGCGCAACTGCGTTCGTTTTGTTCTTTGTGTCCGGTCTCGTGGAATCGAATCGCACTCCGTTCGATGTGCCGGAAGGCGAATCGGAAATTGTCGCGGGCCACATGACCGAATATTCCGGATTCAAATACGCGACTTTTTTCATGGCGGAATACATCGGGATGTTCGCCATCACGGGGCTCGCCGCGACCTTGTTTCTCGGTGGCTGGCATTCGCCCGTGCAGGTCCTGGAATTTATTCCGTCCTACGTCTGGTTTTTCGCGAAGCTGAGCGCGCTTCTCTTCGTTTACGTCTGGCTTCGCGGAACGTTGCCGCGCACGCGGATTGACCAAATCATGAACTTTGCCTGGAAATTCATGCTGCCAATGTCGTTCACCTGCGTCATCGCGGCGGCTGTGTGGCATTATGCTGGTCGCGGATTGCGCGGTTGGCTTTGGTCGCTTGTGGTGATCGCAATCGTTTACAGCATCCTGTCGATGTTGCTCGACACACAAAGGAAGTTTGCGCCGCGCGTTTACCGTTTCGCCGAATGAACAAAGCTGTTGCCCCACAATTGACCATCAGACTGAGCGGCGGCACGCGCGAAACTCGGCGGCTTAAAGCCGTCGAGTTCCAAGGACTAGAACCCGGATCCCGCGGGCAGGATGTCTCTGCCACGATTGAATGAGCAGCGCCGCGTTGGTCATTATCTCTGTCCTGACGCTGGCCGCTGCGCTGGCCGCTGCCACGCTGCAAAAGCTTATGCATGCGACGCTGAGTTTTGCCGTGACACTTGTGGGTGTCGCCGCACTCTTCTTTCTGCTGGGCGCGGAATTTGTCGGCCTGGTGTTGGTATTCGTCTATATCGGTGCGGTCGCGGTATTAATCGTTTTTACGATTCTTCTAACTCGGCGTGACATTGGAAAAGATCGCGGCGTTAACTGGGGCGGTGCACTCCTGGCGTTTGGCGTCTTTGGTGGTTTGGCCTGGGCAGTTTTTAAGACGCACTCGGTGGCCATTGGCGCCCCACACGTTCGAGCACTGACTGTTAAACGAATCGGTGAAGCATTGATGACTGGCTATGTCTGGCCATTGCAGTGTGTGGGGCTCCTTCTAACTGCTGCGTTGATCGGCGCGCTCGTTCTTGTAATGGAGGAGAAACGGTGACGCCGACGCTTCAAGCCTTCCTCATTGTTTCCGCCGCCCT
Organism: Verrucomicrobiota bacterium; assembly: GCA_046731655.1. Classification (GTDB taxonomy): domain Bacteria; phylum Verrucomicrobiota; class Verrucomicrobiia; order Chthoniobacterales; family UBA10450; genus Udaeobacter. The sequence continues at coordinate 32,974 of JBKPLM010000056.1, forward strand.
GTTCTCTGCCGGCCTGCTGGCTGCTTTGAGCCGACGTCACGCCATCTTCATTCTGATTGGGATCGAGATGATGCTTGCCGCAGCAAACCTTAATTTCATTGCATTCTGGCGCTTCGGCCCGCTATCGCAGCCACCAACCGGTGTTATGATCGCGATTTTCTCAATCGCCATTGCCGCGGCTGAAGCCGCTGTCGGCCTTGCGCTGGTAATTGCTGTCTATCGGCACTACCGCACAACAAACGTTGATCATCTGAACCAACTCAAAGGATGAGCCGCTGGATCATCGATCATCTCTGGTTGATCCCTGCGGTGCCGTTCGCGGTTTCATTGGTAATTTTGAGCTTGCCGAATGGTCGGCACAGAAGCGCAGCCGCGCTCGCGGTTGCTGGGCAAATCGCCGCGCTTGCAATTTCGTTTTTTGCGTTCCTGCCGACGCTGCAACTGCCCGGATTCCGCGGCGTCCAGAATTTCAACTGGTTCACCTTCGGCGATCACGCGCTACGTCTGGGATGGCTTCTGGATCCACTCGCGGCCGTCATGCTGCTGATGATTACGCTCGTCGGGCTTTGCATCTTCGTCTTCAGCACCGGTTACATGGCCGGCGACAAAAATTTCGTCCGCTTTTTTGCTTATCTCTCGTTTTTCTCTGGTTCAATGCTGGGGCTCGTTATTTCGAACAGTTTGCTTCTTCTGTTTATCTGCTGGGAGCTAGTCGGCTTGGCGTCCTATTTGCTCATTGGGTTTTGGATTGAGCGACCGAGCGCCGCCGCGGCGGCAAAAAAAGCGTTCGTTACCACTCGCATTGGCGACATGGGATTTTTCCTTGGCTTGCTCTGGCTCTACGGCCGCAGTGGCACGCTTCTCTTTTACGACGGTGGTAACGGCTGTCTGGAAAGCGCCGGTCTCGCCATGCTCGGCGCGAGCGCCACGTCTATTGCGCTGCTGATTTTCTGCGGCGCGGTGGGCAAGTCAGGGCAATTCCCGCTGCATGTTTGGTTGCCGGATGCGATGGAAGGCCCGACGCCGGTCAGCGCGCTGATCCATGCCGCAACGATGGTTGCTGCCGGTGTTTTTCTGGTCGCACGTGTGTATCCGCTCTTCTCGTTAGACGCAATCAACGGGGTGACATCATCGCTTACGGTCGTCGTGGGGATTGGAGTCACAACGGCATTAATGGCCGCGCTCATCGCGATAGCGCAGGCTGACATCAAACGCATCCTCGCGTATTCCACTGTCTCGCAACTTGGTTTGATGATGGTCTCTCTCGGGGTGGGCGGTGTCGCCGCCGGGATGATGCATCTGCTGGCGCACGGTTTTTTCAAAGCGCTCTTGTTTCTCGGCGCTGGTTCGGTCATTCACGGCTGCCATGGCGAACAGGACATTCGGAAGATGGGCGGCCTGCGCCGGTTGATGCCAGTCACGTTTTTAACTTATGCAATCGGTATGATGGCTCTGAGCGGCGTACCGCTCTTCTTTTCCGGCGGTTGGACAAAAGAGGAAATCCTGCATGTGACTGCGCATTGGCCGGCTTCCCGCTTGCCCTATTGTTTTCTGCTGGCAGGCGTCGTCCTCACCGTGGTCTACATGACGCGGCAAATCATCTACGTCTTCTTGGGTGATCGGCGCGCTGCCTCTCAGCAAGCGTACGAAAGCCCGCCTGTGATGACGATGCCGCTCATCGCACTTGCGATTTGTGTAATCTTATTCAGTGTCGTCTTAACGCCAGCATGGCCCTGGCTGCATGACTATCTAACGGGCCATCCTTCCCACTTTGAAATCGCGCGCTTGATTCAGCCAGCGCTTTTTCTGTCGCTCGTTCTTGTGGGCGTGGGCTTCGCGCTCGGCATCTGGCTGTATCGCAAGGCCGGGATGCAAGATCGACAACGTCCCGCCGACATCGATCCGCTCGAATTCGCGCAGCCCCAATTATTTCGATTCCTCGAAAATAAAATGTGGATCGATGAACTTTATGCTCGCACGGTCATCGCGTTTAGTTGGATGAGTGCTTGTCTGTCCGACTGGATGGACCGCCAGTTCTGGGATCGCCTGGTGCGCGGGTTTGGCGGGATCGGTCAACTCTTTGGAATTTTTACGGCCGGTGTCGATGAGCGCGGCATCAATGCTGGAGTCGATGAGACGACCGCTGGCACTCGCGGTCTGGGCCGTCTGATTTCCGCGGCGCACTCTGGACAAATCCAAACATATCTCGGCGTCATCGCGATCGGTATGCTGGCGTTATTGCTTTTATACGCATGGTTGGCTTGATCAGCGTCCTCATCTTAATCCCGCTGCTCGGCGCGCTGGCGCTTTTTGCCGCCCCGGTAAAAAATGCGCGTCCGATCGCATTGTTGTTTAACGCTCTGGCCGCCTCTGATGCAGTGGTGTTGTGGCAGCACTTCGATATTCGGGTTGCCGGCGTTCAATTGGTCGAACGCCACGCATGGATCCCTGCAATCGGTGCTGAATACCTGGTCGGGATCGACGGTTTGAGCCTGCTGCTGGTGTTACTTACCTCGCTCATTATTCCTTTCGCGTTTCTTGCGCAGAGGATGGACCGCGGGTTTTACGGGCTGATGTTGATCATGCAATCCGCGCTCTAAGGCACGTTCACGGCCCAAAATTTTGTTCTCTGGTTTTTGTTTTACGAGATGA